>RFLL01000351.1 GCA_003693905.1 Alphaproteobacteria bacterium | reverse complement strand
GTCTATCAGGGGCTCAGGCTTCTGGCCGAAGGGCGCGCCGACAAGCTGTTCGTCTCCGGCGTCTACCGCGGGGTCGATGTCGCGGAACTGCTGCGCGTTTCCCAGCAATCGCCGGAAAACATCGCCTGCTGCATCGCGCTCGGCTATCAGGCCGACAACACCCGCGGCAATGCCCGGGAAACGGCGACCTGGGCCCGCGCCAACGGCGTGCATACTCTGCGCCTGGTCACCGCCGTCTATCACATGCCGCGCAGTCTGCTCGAATTCCGTAGCGCCATGCCGGAGATCGACATCGTGCCGCACCCGGTGTTCCCGGAGACCTTCAAGGACCGCGACTGGTGGCGCCGGCCGGGCAGCGCTGGCCTCGTCGCCCGCGAATACACCAAGTATCTTCTGGCTCTGCTGCGCAACTCGATCGCCCCGGGACGGGAGCAACGGGAGCGGAGGCAATGATCGTCGTGCGTTCGCTTCTGTTCAACGTGCTCTTTTTCGCCTGGAGCATCGTGCTGCACGTGGTCTGCATCCCGTTGCTTGGCGCACCGGCACCGGCGCTGTTCCTTGCCGCCCGGGTGTGGGTCCGCGTCACCTTGTGGCTGCTGGCGCGGGTCTGTGGCCTGACCTACGAGGTGCGCGGCCGCGAGAACCTGCCGGCAGAGCCGTGCATCATCGCATCCAAACACCAATCGGCGTGGGATACGCTCATCTTCCCGCTTCTGGTTAAGCGTCCGTGCTACGTCTTCAAACGCGAGCTGATGTGGATTCCGCTGTTCGGCTGGTATGTGGCGCGCGCCGGCGGCATCGCCATCGACCGCGCCGGCGGTGCGGCGGCGCTCAGACGCATGCTGCGGGCGGCCGAGCGTGCGCTTGCCGCCGGCGGCACCATCATCATCTTTCCCGAAGGCACCCGCGTCGCCCCCGGCAGACGGCGCCCCTACCATCCCGGCGTGGCGGCACTATACGGCCATCTCGGCGTGCCCGTGGTGCCGGTGGCGGTCAATTCCGGCCTCTACTGGGGACGGCGCAGCTTCTACAAGAAACCGGGGCGGATCGTGCTCGAATTCCTGCCGCCGATCGCGCCCGGGCTGTCGCGCCGGGGCTTTCTCGATGAATTGCAGCAGCGCATCGAACCAGCCAGCGACCGCCTAGCGGCCTGCGCCCGCGTCGGCACCGATACCGATACCGAAGCCGCATAAAGCGAGGTACCTCGTCCCCGTGAACGCGACGGAACGAAGCAGGTACAGAATCCCGTCGGCGATCACCGGCATGGTGGTGTAGACTGCCGGACACCACCTGTGCAGACCCGTCCGTCAGCCACAGAAGACGTCCTGCGATGTCGCCCGAATCCGCGTCTCCTCCCACCGCCCCCGCCGAGACGAGCCCGTACGAAGCGCCGCTGTGTGCGCTCTCCCGGCACATCTGGGACATGAAGTATCGCCTGAAAAGCGAAACCGGAGAGCCGATCGACAAGACGATTGCCGACACCTGGCGGCGGGTGGCTGGTGCGCTGGCGGCGCCGGAAAAGGATGCCGCGCGCTGGGCACAGGCATTCTACGGGGCGCTGGAGGGCTTTCAGATGATTCCGGCCGGACGCATCCTGGCCGGCGCCGGGGCCAAGCGCGAGGTCACCCTGTTCAACTGCTTCGTGATGGGGACGATTCCCGACGACATGGCCGGGATCTTCGAGCACCTGAAGGAAGCCGCCCTGACCATGCAGCAGGGCGGCGGCATCGGCTACGACTTTTCCACCCTGCGGCCCAAAGGGGCACCGGTCAAAGGGGTCGGTGCTGATGCTTCGGGGCCGCTCAGCTTCATGGACGTGTGGGATGCGATGTGCCGCACCATCATGAGCGCCGGTTACCGCCGCGGCGCGATGATGGGGACCCTGCGCTGCGACCATCCCGACATCGAAGCCTTCATCGACGCCAAAACCCGGCCCGGCCGCCTGCGCATGTTCAACCTGTCGGTGCTGGTTACCGATGCCTTCATCGAAGCCGTGCGTGAAGACCGGGGGTGGGAACTGAGCTTCGATGGCACCGTGTTCCGGGTCGTGCCCGCGCGCGCCTTGTGGGACCGCATGATGCGGGCGACCTATGCCAGCGCCGAACCCGGGGTGATCTTCATCGACCGCGTCAATCGCCGCAACAATCTGTGGTACTGCGAGGAAATTCACGCCACCAATCCGTGCGGCGAACAGCCGCTGCCGCCTTACGGCGCCTGTCTGCTCGGCTCCATCAACCTGGCGACGCTGGTGCGCAACCCGTTTACGGACGAAGCTGCGCTCGATCTCGAGCGTCTTGACGAGCTGGTGCCGCTGGCCGTGCGCATGCTCGACAACGCGATCGACGTCTCGCGCTTTCCGCTGCCGCAGCAGGCCGCCGAAGCCAGGGCCAAGCGCCGCATCGGCCTCGGCATCACCGGGCTGGCCGATGCGCTGATCATGTGCGGGGCGCGCTACGGCAGCAAGGATGCCGTCGCCCTGACCGAGAAATGGCTGGCGCGCCTGCGCCGGACCGCCTATCGGACCTCGATCGCGCTGGCCGAAGAAAAGGGCGTTTTTCCCCTGTTCGATCGCGACAGGTATCTGGCCGGCGAGACCATCCGCGAGCTGGACGAGGATCTGCGCGCGGCCATCGCCGAACACGGCATCCGCAATGCGCTCATTACCTCGGTGGCACCGACCGGCACCATCTCGCTTCTGGCCAACAACGTCTCATCGGGGCTGGAACCGGTGTTCGCCTTCACCTACGAACGCCACATCCTGATGCCCGACGGCAGCCGCCGTACCGAGACGGTCAGCGACTACGCCTATCGCCTGTTCCGGCGCCTGAAAGGCGAGGATGCGCCGTTGCCGCCGGCCTTCGTCGACACCCAGGCGCTGAGCCCGTCGGATCACCTCGTCATGCAGGCCGCCGTGCAACGCTACGTCGATGCTTCGGTGTCCAAGACCATCAACGTACCGCCCGACCTGCCGTTCGAGGCGTTCAAGGACGTCTATCTTCAAGCCTACGATCTCGGCTGCAAGGGCTGTACGACCTACCGGCCCAATGCGATCACCGGGGCGGTGCTGGAGGCGAGCCACGGCGCGACACCGGAACCTCATGTCCCTGCGCCCGCACCCGAGGCCGAGGCCGCGCACGCCGAAGCCCAGGTGACCCTGCCGCCGGCCGATGTCGTGTGCGTGACGCAGCCCATCGAGCGCCCGGCCATCCTGCCCGGACGCACCTACAAGCTGCGCTGGCCGGAAAGCGAACACGCCATCTATGTGACCATCAACGACATCGTGCAGGACGGGCGCCGGCGCCCGTTCGAGATCTTCATCAACTCCAAGAACATGGAGCATTACGCCTGGACCGTGGCGCTGACGCGCATGATCAGCGCGGTATTCCGCCGCGGCGGCGACGTCTCGTTCGTGGTCGAGGAACTGAAGGCGGTGTTCGATCCGCGCGGCGGGGCCTGGATCGGCGGCAAGTACGTGCCCTCGCTGCTGGCCGCGATCGGGGCCGTGATCGAACGGCACATGATCGACATCGGCTTCCTGCCGCCGCGCAACGGTGCCGGCGATGCGCCCCTGGTCGATACCGCCGACGAGGTCCCGCGCGCCGTCCACGGCCTGCCGCCGGGCATCCGCCAGTGCCCGAAATGCGGCGCGGCCGCGGTCATCCGCCAGGAAGGGTGCGATCTGTGCACCTCGTGCGGCTACAGCAAGTGCAGTTGAGGTCGACGCAGCGATCGCAACACGCCGTTACCGCGCAGGTGCACAGCGCGCCCGCGCCATGCGCAGCAATCGCGTCAGCTGTCGGTCGCGCAGGCCAAGAGCCTCGAGGTGACGTACGGTGTTCTCCAGATAATCGAGACACGGCCCCCGTTCGCCGCGCCCCTGCAGGATGATCTCGACCACCCGTTCGGGGGCCAGACGACCGGCATATTGGGGATGCGTGGTATCGACCACGAACGCCGCTGCGCGCACCGGCCCACCCGGCGTGCGGACGTTGAGCCAGCGCGGGCGATAGACCCGCGTCATCATTTCGCGGGCGTAGAGATAGTCGAGCGCCGCCTCCCCTTCCGCCGCCGGAACCCGGAACACCAGCCCGCTGCACGCCCCGCCGCGATCGAGGCCGAGCACCAGCCCCGGACGGTCGGGCGTGCCGCGGTAGATGTGCGAATAGACACAGAAATGGCGGTGATAGCCATGGAGTCGCCCGGGGCGGACTTCGAGATGGGGAAAGCCCGGGTGCCACATCAACGAGCCGTAGCCGAAGACCCAAAAATCTTCGCCCGGCGGCGGGCGCAGTCGCAACGGGTCACCGGCCTGCGGGACACCGCCTTGCGGGGCGGCGGCCCCGATACTCGTCGCCGCCGGCACCGGGATGGAGGAATCAAGCGTGTGCTTCGACATGGCAAAGGCTGGCATCTTAGCGTCATCGCGGCGCCGGGCAATGCCGGGCCGGCGCACGAGGAGGCGTCGCGCCGGCTTATCGCTTCTGCGCCCGCGCCGGTTTCGGCGACTTTGCGTCCTTGCGCACAGATCCCTTGCCCGGGATGGCTTTCCCGCGCACGTGTTCAGGTTCCCGCGGGTCGAAAGTGCCGGCCTGATGGGCTGCGATCACGCGCTGGCGCGCCTCGCGGGTGCGCCGGAACGTAGCCTCCAGCTTTTCTCCCTCGCCCCACCGGATCGCCCGCTGCAACGCGGTAAGATCCTCGGTGAAGCGTTGCAGCATCTCGAGCACCGCCTCGCGATTGTTGAGGAAGATGTCACGCCACATGATCGGATCCGAGGCCGCGATCCGGGTGAAGTCGCGAAAACCGCCGGCGGAAAACTTGGCTACTTCACCGCGCAGGCTCTGTTCGAGATCTTCGGCCGTGGCGACGATGGTGTAGGCGATCAGATGCGGCAG
>RFLL01000350.1 GCA_003693905.1 Alphaproteobacteria bacterium | reverse complement strand
TCTCCGATACCGCCTGTTACCCGCTCCTGATTCGCCGTCACCGAAACCGCCCGCGACGGGGCCGATCAAGGCGCCGCGATCACGACGCTGTCGCCCTCGATCGCGACCGGCACCGGGCTCAGGCGGTCGCCGGCGCATGGTCCGCTGACGCACAGGCCGTCCTCGATCCTGAACTGCGCCCCGTGCGTGGCACACAGGATGAGACCGCTGTCCTCGCTGATGAAGGTATCGGGCGCCCAATCGAGCGGGGTGCCCTGGTGCGGACAGACGTTGAGATAGCCGAACACCGCCGCATCCTGACGGACGATGAAAATCTCGCGCCCGTCGGGCAGCGTGAAACCTCTGCCGGCACCGTCCTCGATCTCGTCGAGGCGGCACAGAACATGGCGCCCCGGCGCGGTATTCATGCTTCGGTTTCACCCATGGCGCAGATCAGCTTCCACTGCGCCTCGCTGACCGGCACCACCGACAGCCGCGACTGGCGTACAAGCGCCAAGTCGGCCAGCCGCGGTTCGGCCTTGATCTCGGCCAGCGTGACGGGGCGCGTCATCGGTTTCAGGGCCTTGACGTCGACCATGCCGAAGCGCCCGGTGGGGTCGCTCGGGTCGGGATAGTATTCCTTGACGACCTCGACGATGCCGACGATGCGTTTCTCGTTGACCGAGTGATAGAAGAACGCCCGGTCGCCGCGCTTCATCGCCTTCATGTTGTTCGCCGCCTGATAATTGCGCACCCCATCCCAACAGTCCGTGCCGGCCCGGACCTGATCGTCCCACGACCAAGCCCCCGGTTCCGATTTCAGCAACCAGTAGGCCATGTCTTCGCCCTTCCCTCCCGATCCTTAAGCTCGCGAAATTGTGACATCCATCATGCGTCATCTAGTGTTAGCCCGTTTCGGGTGACGGAGGGAACCATCACGGAGCACAAAACGGGGGCGCGCGCCCGCCCCCGCGTCCCCGATGGGACGGCCGCTCGCAAGTGGCGTTCGATCGCCATCTTGTGCCTGTGCCAGGTGGCGGCGATGGCGCTGTGGTTCTCGGCGACGGCGGTGATCCCGGCGCTGGTGGCCGAATATCGCCTCAGCGGTTTCGTCCAGTCGCTTCTGACCAGTGCCGTTCAGGCCGGGTTTGTGGTCGGCAGTCTGACCAGCGCCGTCCTCGGCCTGGCCGACCGGTTCGATCCGCGGCGTCTGTTCATGATCGCGGCGCTGATCGGCGCCGCCGCCAACGCGGCAATTCTGGCCCTGCCGCCGACGTCGCCGTGGGTTGTGGCCCTGCGCTTCCTCACCGGCGCCTGCATGGCCGGGGTCTATCCGGTCGGGATGAAGCTGGCGGCGACCTGGGCGCGCGACGACATGGGGCTGCTGGTCGGTCTGCTGGTCGGTGCGCTGACCCTGGGCTCGGCCTCGCCGCACCTGTTCAATGCGCTGGCCGGGGTCGACTGGCGCACCACCATCGCCCTGGCCAGCGCCAGCGCACTGGGCGCCGGGCTGGCGATTCATCTGGTGGCCGTCGGGCCGCGCGCCGCCCCGGCCGCACGCTTCGACCCGCGTGCGGTCCTGCGCGCCTGGACCGACCGCCCGCTGCGTCTGGCCAATCTCGGCTACCTCGGCCACATGTGGGAACTCTATGCCATGTGGGCCTGGATCGGCGTTTTCCTCCACGCCAGCCTCGGCCTGCGTCTGGCCCCCGATGTCGCCGGACCGGCGGCCAAGCTCGCGACCTTCGCCACGGTCGGCATCGGCGCGCTCGGGTGCCTGGCCGGCGGTCTGTTCGCCGATCGTCTGGGACGCACGGCTTTGACCATGCTGGCGATGGCCATCTCCGGAAGCTGCGCGGCGGTGATCGGGTTCCTGTACGCAGGGCCGGCATGGGCGGTGATCGCGCTGGCCCTCGTCTGGGGTATCGCGGTGGTCGCCGACTCGGCGCAGTTTTCCGCCTCCATCGCCGAACTGGCCGAGCCCGATCGCGTCGGCACGATGCTGACGCTGCAAACCGCGCTCGGCTTTCTGCTGACGCTGGTTACCATTCATCTGATGCCGGTGTGGGTCGATGCGCTCGGCTGGCGCTGGGCGTTTGCACCGCTGGCCATCGGGCCGTTCCTGGGCGTGTGGGCGATGGCGCGCCTGCGCCTGCATCCGGCGGCCGTGCGTCTGGCCGGAGGACGGCGCTGAGCACGAAAGAAGCGCTCCCCGCGCCGCTCAGGGAAAGACCTTGCGCCACGGGCACACGGTGACGGTGCGGAACAGCCCGGCCTTGTTGTAGGGATCCTCGGTCGCGAACTTTCGCGCCGCCTCCACGTCGTCGAACTCCATCAGCAGCAGGCTGCCGACGGGGCTTTCTCCGTCGTCGCTGAGCAGCGGCCCGGCGGCCAGAATCTGCGCCCGGTGCGCTTCGAGGTATTCGAGATGTGCCGGCCGATTGTCGGCACGCACCGCCGCATGATCGGGCTTGTCCAGGCAAACGATGGCGAAGTGCATGGGCGTCTCCTTTTCCGGTTCGGGTTTTTCTTCCACGGTTGCCGTCAGACGGCTTCGACAGTGTACGGGCGTGCCAGCAGCGCGGCGATGGTTTCTTCGATCGCAGCATCGTGGTTGAGGATCGCATCGACGGCGGTGGTGATCGGCATCTCCACTCCCAGGCGTGCCGCCAGGGCGCTTACGGCACCGGCGGAAGAAACCCCTTCGACGACCGAACGGCGCGCGTCCATGATCGCCGCCAGCGGGCGCCCTTCGCCTAGGGCCCGGCCGAGTGAATAGTTGCGCGACTGCATGCTGGTGCAGGTCAGGGTGAGATCGCCCAGGCCGGACAGTCCCATCAGGGTTTCGGCCCGCGCGCCCAGCGCCCGGCCGAGACGGACGATTTCCGCCAGCCCGCGGGTGATCAGGGCGGCGCGCGCGTTCTCTCCCAGCCCACGCCCGGCGACCACGCCGCAGGCGATGGCGATCACG
The DNA here is from genome assembly GCA_003693905.1 of Alphaproteobacteria bacterium. Classification (GTDB taxonomy): domain Bacteria; phylum Pseudomonadota; class Alphaproteobacteria; order Kiloniellales; family J153; genus J153. The sequence continues at coordinate 19 of RFLL01000350.1, read as the reverse complement.
TTCTTGACGGCGCCGCCGA
>RFLL01000349.1 GCA_003693905.1 Alphaproteobacteria bacterium | reverse complement strand
TTCTTCGACTTCGTCGTCGCTGATCTGGACGTTCGGTCGCAGGCGCCGGGCGATCAGCATCTGCCAGGTGATCTGAGCGCGGATCTGATCACGCAGCGCTTCCGGATAGACGCCATTGCGGCGCAGGTTGTCCAGAAATTCGTCGGGCGTCATGTTGTTCTGACCGGCGATGCGGGCAATGGCCTTGTCGATCTGGGCTTCGCTGACTTCAATGTTGAGACGTTTGGCCTCCTGGGCCTGAAGCCGTTCGTCGATAAGCCTGCGCATGATCTGGGGAAGGATCCGGCGGCGCATCTCCGGCGTGTTTTCGGCGCCCGAGGACAGGATGGCGAGGCGCAGCCGCATGGTCACATCGAGCATCGAGATAATCTCGTCGTTGACCACCGCCGCGGCACGCATGTCCTGCGCCGACGCCGGGAGCAGGGTCCAGACCAGCAGGCCGAGGCCCAGCATCATGACAGTGGCAAGCCGTCGCATCGTTGAAATGGGGCCTTTCCGCGCAAGGTTCCTGAAAAAGGCCCGGCCTCCGGGCCGGACATGGGCGCACTATAGGACCTCGCCCCGGGGCGGACAACGCGCTGCCGGAATCTGTGCCAGGGATCTGGGCGCCCGAAGGCAAGGGCGGTGCGGCGGCAGAAGGCAAGTGGGGGCGGTCAATTGATCGGAGTGGTTGACGTCGTGACGCCGCCCAGGTGCTTGAACACGATGTTGATGAAGAACGCGTTCTCGGGTTCGATATCGCGATCCTCGAAGAAGTTGCGCTCGGCTACGGTCTGGATCAGGAAGCATTCGTCCTGATAGGTCAGCCCGAGGCGGACTTGGCGCGTATCGGATGCTTTGAGGTCGATCCGCTGGCTGGCAAAGCCGGACCAGTAGCGGGTGAACCGCGAACGCAGCGTCCAGGATATCTCTTCGCGATCGTCGAAGCCTTCCTCCGCGATCCCCGAATCGATGGACAGATAGCTGAGATTGAGATTGAGCGCAGGGGGGCCGGCAACCAGATCGACTTCGTTGCGCCGCGGCGCCAGGGTGTCCTTGTCGAGGCGAAAACGGTACAGCAGATCGAGCTGATATGTCGGCTGCACCTCCACCCGGCCGACGATGTCGGAGAAGTTTCCTTGCAGGCCCGAATTGTCGGGCGTGACGCTGGATTCGGAGAAACGGTAGCTCTGGCCGGCAAAAACGCTGGCGTGGCCGCCGCTGCGGCCGAGAACGTCCCATTTGAGTCCATAGTCGATACGGGATCCGGAATCGACCCGGTCGATGCCGGGGAAGCGGTTCAGGCTGAACAGGTTGGTATCGTCGAATTCGAAGTCGAGGCTGTCTTCGTTGGGAATCTCATCCGGATTGCTGCCGTTCGGGGCCAGAATGGTCTGGACCATGGGCTGGATGACCTGATGAATGGTCCCGTCGCTGCGCGCCCATGGATAACGCCAGGCGAGGGCGAGCTGGGGAAAGATGCGGCCGGTCAGTTCGCTTTGCGTCGGGCCGGCAGGGTTGATGTCGTTGCTGTTGGCACCAAGGCCGTTGACCCAGTATCCATCGGCCTGGAGGCGGGCCGTGAGCTGATAGATGTCGCCGGCCGGGCTGACGTAGGGAAGCTCCCAGCCCAGCGCCGCCGACAGCCGGCGGCTGTCGCGCCCTTCGCGCCGCGTCAGGGCCATCAGGCTGCCGTCGAACGTGAAGTGACCGCCACCGACGTCGGGCTCGCCCACGTAGGCATATTCGATCAGGGGAAGGACGATCGGCGATTCGCCGTCATCGTCCTGCGCGCGCAGGCCCTGGAAAAGATAGCCGTTGGCAACCAGATAATTGCGTCCGCTCAACCCTTCCGCGAACAGGCGGCTGGTCAGGGTGCGGTCCTCGGTGAAATTGTAGATCCGCAGATAGGTATCGTCCGAGGCGCGCTGTATGTCCGCGCCCCAGCGCCACGTCGAGTCGATGTCGAAACGCAATGTGCTGTCGACGTGGCCGCGCAAGGCATTGTTCTCGATCGTGCCGTCGGCCCTTTCGCGATCGGCTTTGGTAACGCTGCCGCGCAGGTTCATCTGACCGTTCGGAAACAGTTGCCTGTATTCGCCGGTCAGGACGACCCCCTGTTTGGCGGTGATGATCGGGGCCACGGTGAGGTCGCGATCGAGACCGAGATCCCAGAAGAAGGGCTGCTGATAGGTCAGGCCGAGAATTTCGGAACTGCCGATGGTCGGAGCCAGGAAGCCGGTCTGGCGTTTCACCGTCGGGTCGGGATGCTGGAAATACGGCGTATACAGGACCGGGACGCCGAAGATTTCCATCCACGCGTCGCGATAGCGGATGACCTGCGCTTCCTGATCATGCTCCACCTTGGCCGCCTTGATCTGCCACAACGGCGCCCGGGTCGGGTCCTCGCGGCACAACTCGCACGGGCTGAAGACGGCCTTGCTGAGCGCCGTCTTGTTGCCGCCGGTCCGCAGGGCGCTGGCGGCGGCCAGACGGCTGCGGTCGCTCATCAGGATGCGGATGTCGCGAATGAATCCCTCGCGCAGATCGCCGGTCAGTTCGACGTAGTCGGCGAAGATGACATCACCGCTCGGCTCCAGAACCGACACGTTGCCCGAAGCCGTCACCACTTCGGTGCGCGTGTTGTAGGAGATCGAATCGGCAAGCAGAACGCGCTCCCCGTACGAGATTTCCACATGGCCGGCGGCGCGCACGACGTTCAGGTTTTCGTCGTAGGTGATCTCGTCGGCGGAAATCAGCGCCGGTTGATCCCGTGCGGCGTCCTGGGCGGTTGCTGCTGTGATGCTGCTTGATGCCCACAGCACGAGAGCAAGGGCAAGCCGCAGGGCCCGCTTGCGCATGCGTGTCGGCATCCGGATCACCGCCGCGACCATCTCCCTGAATGCCCCCCGCATGGTTCCGGCTATCCGTCCTCGAGATGCAACAAGATGGCGATGCCGAGCATCAAGGTGATGCCCGCCGGCGTCCACGCCGCCAGAATGACGGGGATTTTGCCGGACAGGCCCAGCGCAAAGACGAAATTGGATATGAAATAGACCAGAAATCCCGTCAACACGCCGCCCAGAATGATCAGACCGACCCGGCCGCGCCGCTGCGGGCGAAGTGAGAACGATGCGGCGAGCAGAACCATGGCCGTGTACAGAAACGGCATGGCCAGCAGGCGGTGAAGCTGAAGCTTGTGGCGTACGGCGGAAAAACCGGCCTTTTCCAGCAACGCGACGAAGGAGGGAAGGCGCCAGAAGGAAATGGTCTCGGGTGGGGCGAAGCTGTCGAGAATTTTTACCAGAGTCAGCTCGGTCGGCAGATACATCCGGGCTTCATGCCGCGGCGGGGTCCCCGGGCGCGTAAGGTAGGCATTGAACAGGGTCCACCGCCCCGGGGCGAGCTCCGCTCGTTCGGCGTCGATGCGTTCGACGAAACGGTCGCCGTCGGCGAAGCGGAAGACGATGACGGAATGCAGAATCAGAGGATCGGTGGT
>RFLL01000032.1 GCA_003693905.1 Alphaproteobacteria bacterium | reverse complement strand
CCTGCGCGGCGCGGCGGTGATTGCGGATCACCCGCAGCATCGCCGCCCGGTTGGGTGCAAAGGCGGGAAAGGCGCCCAGTTCGCGCGCCATTTCGGCCGAGGTCGCATAGGCGACGCCGGTGAGAATGGCGCTGATCGCCCCGCAATAGGCGCGCCCGGCATCGGAATCGTAGGGCAGGCCGCTGGCCATCAGCAGCCCGCCGAGGTTGGCGAAGCCGAGGCCAAGGGTGCGAAACTCGTACGAACGCCGGGCGATTTCGCGCGACGGAAACTGGGCCATCAGAACCGAGATTTCGAGCACGATGGTCCACAGACGCACGGCGTGCTCGAACGCCGCGATATCGAAGCCGCCATCGGCGGTGCGGAACGCCATCAGGTTGATCGACGCCAGGTTGCACGCCGTGTCGTCGAGGAACATGTACTCCGAACACGGGTTGGAGGCGTTGATGCGTCCCGATTCCGGGCACGTGTGCCACTCGTTGATGGTGGTGTCGAACTGCACCCCCGGATCGGCGCAGGCCCAGGCGGCATGGCCGATCTGCTCCCACAGCTCGCGTGCACGCACGCTCTTGTGCACCTTGCCGTCGGTGCGACGGATCAGGTCCCATTTCTCGTCGGTCAGCACCGCCTCGATGAAGGCGTTGGGCACACGCACCGAATTGTTCGAGTTCTGGCCCGAAACGGTGACGTAGGCTTCCGAATCCCAATCGGTGTCGTAGGTGCGAAAGTCGATCGAGGTGTAGCCCTGACGGGCGAACTGGATCACCCGCTGGATGTAGTTTTCGTTGATCTCGGCCCGGCGGGCGGCGCGGATCGCCCGCTTGAGAGCGACATTGCGCGCCGGGTCGAAAGCCGCATCGGGATCGTCGGTGCCGGTGGCGGCGTGGCACGCCTGCATGATCGCGTTCAGGTGCCGGTTGTGCAGTTTTGATCCGGTCACCATGGCGGCGACCTTCTGCTCCTCGACCACTTTCCAGTTGATGTAGTCCTCGATATCGGGGTGGTCGATGTCGACGGTTACCATCTTGGCCGCGCGGCGCGTGGTGCCGCCGGACTTGATGGCCCCGGCGGCGCGGTCGCCGATCTTCAGGAAGCTCATCAGGCCGGACGATCTGCCGCCGCCCGACAGCGGCTCGCTTTCGCCGCGCAGGCGCGAGAAGTTGGTGCCGGTGCCGGATCCGTACTTGAACAGGCGCGCCTCGCGCACCCACAGGTCCATGATGCCGCCTTCGTTGACCAGATCGTCGCCGACCGACTGGATGAAGCAGGCGTGCGGCTGCGGCCGTTCGTAGGCCGAGGTCGAGCGGACGACCTCGCCGGTTTCATGGTCGACGTAGTAATGGCCTTGGCCGGGGCCGTCGATTCCATAGGCCCAGTAGAGACCGGTATTGAACCACTGCGGCGAATTGGGCGCGGCCATCTGGCGCGCCAGCATGTAGCGCAACTCGTCGAAGAAGGCGCGGGCGTCTTCTTCGGTATCGAAATAGCCGCCTTTCCAGCCCCAGTACGTCCACGTACCGGCCAGGCGATCGAACACCTGCCGGGCGTCGTGCTCGCCGCCTTCATGTGCTTCGGCCGGATCATCGGCCGTTGCTGCTTCGTCGGGCACCGTCCGCCACAGCCACGACGGCACGCCGGCTTCCTCGACCTTCCGGGTGCGCCGGGGCACGCCGCGTTTGCGGAAGTATTTCTGGGCCAGGACGTCGCAGGCCACCTGGCTCCACGAGGCGGGCACGTGGATGTCGCGGGCCTGAAAGACGATCGACCCGTCCGGGTTGCGGATCTCACTGGATGTACGGCGGAACTCGATGGTGTCGTAGACGTTCTGTCCGGCTTGTGTGAAATGCCGTTCGATCCGCATCGTCGTGTAATCCCCTCTTTTGCCTGATTGGCTTGTTGTTGCCCGCGTTCGCTATCGTTCCGGGGACAAAAACCCACCGCCGCTGCGCCCGCTTGCGCTAGGCGGCGGCTTCCGCCCCCGAAGGTCACGACCCCCAGCCTCCTCGTTCCTGGATGAGGCCCCATGTCGCGACCACCCGAAGTGTAGCGGGACCGGGAAGAAGCGTCTACAACATATTGTGATCAGGTGGGGGCTTACCCCATGGTCTTGGGGTATCCACAGCTCCGGGGGAGGCGGAAAACGGCCGTTTCTTGGCTCAGGCGCGCTCCAAGATCAGGCGCGCTCGGCCAGAGGCAGGTTGACGAGCAGGTTCTGCGGCTTGAGGCGCAGGGTTTCGTCTTCGCCCATGCACAGGGCGAGATAGACCGGCCGCCCGGCGATCGCCGCCGGCATCACGCTGGGCTCGGCGAAGTCGAGGCGGAACAGAGCCAGAAGCCGGGCCAAGCGCGCTTCATCGACGTCGTGGCCGTTGTAGAGGTCGTTGAGCAACCGCGTGCCTTCGACGTCGAGGCCGATATGCCACACCCACTTCTCGTCGCGAATGCTCTGCACCGGCTGGATGGCGACGGTGACGTCGAGGAAATGGTGGATCCATGCTTCCAGAACCCGGCACAGGGCATCGAGGCCGGCACCGGCGAAGCTGAGGTCGAGCACGGTGTCATGGCGATCGGCCCGATCCCAGTAGAGATCGGCGTTGGCTTCGCCGAGAACGTCGAGCTCGACCGTGCGCAAAGGGGTCTGGGCTTCGGCGACGAGTCGCCCGAGGCTGCCGAAGCCGCCCGTCGTGGCGTACATCTCCACCGTTTCGGCATCGGCGAGCATGATGGCGCCCTCGCGCAAGGAGACCTTCTGGCGCCGAAACAGCAGTTCGGCGGCCCGGGCCCGCAGGCCGTCGCGGCATCCTTCGAGAATCCCGCGCACAACGACCCGGGCCATCTGGTCGATGAACAGCGGCGGAATATCGACCGTCGCCGGCGGTGCGTCGGCGGCGGGCAGAAAGGTGCGCAGATAGCAGCCTTCGATCGTTCCGGCCTCGATCAGACGGTCGCGGAAGTGCAGGAAAATCCGGTAGTTGTCGCGGGCATCGGGATCGGCCAGTTCGCTCAGCCGGGCCGCGGGCACGGCCAGGCGCGGATCGCGCATCAAGGCGGCATGCAGGGCGCGCTCGGCGGCGCACGATTCGGCCACCGGCGCCATTTCCGGGCGTTGCAGATAGGCGCGCAGGAAATCGTCACTCAGCGCCAGGTGCCCGCGTTCGGTGCGGCGCAACAGGGGATAACCGGAATCGGCCCAGAAATCGGTTGCATGCTCCATCATGGCGTTCGTCTATAGGGGGCAAGGCGGGCGCTGTCCAGGGTGCGCACCCTCTGGACGGCGCGGCGACGAGGTGCAATAGTCCGGCCCGCTGGCGCACAAGGCCGACTGGACCGCAGAGGGCTCCTGATCCATGGCAAGTGTGACACTTGGAACCCGCCTCTTTACCTGGCTGTACGGGGAAGAGGTCGGACGCGATGAATTCGGGAACCGCTATTACCGCGAGAAGGGCGGCAAGGCGGTCCCGCTCCACCCCGAATCGCTGCGTCGGGAACGGCGCTGGGTGATCTATGCCGGCGAGGCGGAGCCCAGCGCCATACCGCCGCAATGGCATGCCTGGTTGCATCATACGGTCGACGAGATTCCGGATGATACTGTCGACCGGCGAGCGTGGCAGAAGACGCATGTGCCCAACCCGACCGGGACCGACGCCGCCTATCGTCCGGCGGGGCATGTTCTGGCCGGCGGGCGGCGGGCCTCGACGACCAGCGATTACGAGCCCTGGACGCCGCAGTGAACGCCACCACCGAGACCGCCACCAACGGGCGCGCGGCGGCCGTCATGCGCGGCGGTCGCTGGCCGCTCCGGCGGGGATGACACGGTCGCGGGGGGATAT
>RFLL01000348.1 GCA_003693905.1 Alphaproteobacteria bacterium | reverse complement strand
TCAACGCACAGGTCGTGGCTCTTGTCTGCTATATTTTCCCCAACCTGCGCGTGTACGCCCGCGCCCGTGATGAAGCCAACGCGGCGGAGCTGCGGCGACTCGGCGCCCATGTGGTGGTGCCGGAGCTGGTCGAAACCGGCTTTGCCCTGGCCGGTTCGATCATCGCGGCACTGGAGGATATTCTGCCTGCGGCGGCAGCGCCGAAGCCGAAAGCGGATACGCAACCCGAAGTGAAGCCGGAAACGAAGGCGAAGGCGCGGAACAAGGCCCCGGTGGTGCCGACATCGCCCTGAAGCCGGGGGGAGAAGGAAGAAGAGAGGAAGGCGCGGACATGGCCCCTGAAGCGACCATGTCGAACGTCCATGCGGGCGTGCTCTATGCCGCGCTGGCGCTGCTCGGCCTCAGCCTGCTCGGCCCGGGACTGGTCGAAACGTTCCGCCGTCGAACCGGTCATACGTGGTTGATAGCCGACAGCGCCGAAGCCCGCAGCCATCTGCGCGGCCTGCATGCCATGATGACGGCCGTCGGCATGATCGCGTTGTGGGCGTTGTGGGATATCGAACGGGCGCGGGCTCAGGTTCTGGCTCTGGGCGTGGTTCTGGTGGCACTGGTGGTGGCACGTCTGTACTCGCTGCTTGTTGACGGCTTCCCCGGCACAACGACCTTGACGTATCTGACGCTCGAAGCGCTGCTGGCCGCCCTGTTCCTGATCTGGCCGCCGCCGGTTCCTGCGGCCGGATAGGCGGCCGGGACGCCGGTCGGACATTCCGGTATAGTGCAAACGGCGGATGCAATCAGGAAGGGACCCCTGGGGTGCCGACGCTGCTCGGTCGACTGCTGTGTCTGATCGGCATCCATGATTTTCAGGTTCTGGATGTGACCTTCACGTTCGGGTCCGGTCCCGCCATCGCCAAGGTGCGGTGCCGACGTTGCGGCCTGACGACAAGCCGGCCGAGCTGAGCTGCGGACGCCGTTCCGCCGTTGCGTTCGGGTGTTTGCGCGGTGCCGTTGACCGTGATCCGGCGTATGCTACGGTCGGGCACGAACACTCCGTCGACAGCCTGGCGGGGGTGGTGGGAGGTGCCATGGACCAAGCCTTTCTCGACCATCTGTCGCGCGAACTGGCCGCCCTCGTGGAGGCCGGTCTGTACAAGCCCGAACGCGTCATCGCCTCGCCGCAGGCGCCGACCATCCGCCTCGACGACGGGCGCGAGGTAATCAATTTCTGCGCCAACAATTATCTCGGCCTGGCCGACCACCCGGCCCTGATCGAAGCAGCGAAGGCGGCGCTCGATCGCTACGGCTACGGCATGGCGTCGGTGCGTTTCATCTGCGGCACACAGAACGTCCACCGCGAGCTGGAACGGCGCATCGCCGATTTCCTGGGCATGGAGGATGCAATCCTCTATTCGTCGTGCTTTGACGCCAACACGGGGCTGTTCGAGACCCTGCTCGACGAACGCGACGCGGTCATCAGCGACGCCCTCAACCACGCCAGCATCATCGACGGCATCCGTCTGTGCAAGGCGCGGCGCCTGCGCTATGCCAACAACGACATGGCCGATCTGGAGCGGCAGCTTCAGGCGGCCTCCGATTGCCGGTTCAGGCTGATCGCCACTGACGGCGTATTCTCGATGGACGGGATCGTCGCCGACCTGCCGGCGATCTGCGATCTGGCCGAGCGCTACGGCGCCATGGTCATGGTCGACGATTCCCATGCCGCCGGATTCCTCGGCGAGGGCGGGCGCGGCACGCCGGAAGCGTGCGGCGTCGAGGGGCGGGTCGACATCCTGACCGGCACCCTGGGCAAGGCGCTGGGCGGTGCCTCCGGCGGCTATACCGCGGCGCGCAAGGAGGTGGTGGCGTGGTTGCGGCAACGCTCGCGGCCGTATCTGTTCTCGAACAGCCTGGCCCCGGTGATCGCGGCCACCTCGCTCAAGGTCCTCGATCTGCTCGAGGCCGGCGACGATCTGCGCCGGCGGCTGCGGGACAACAGCGCCCGCTTCCGGACCCGGATGAGCGCGCTCGGCTTCACCCTTGCCGGTGCCGATCATCCGATCATTCCGGTGATGCTGGGCGATGCCAGACTGGCTTCCGAGATGGCTGAACGGCTGCTGGACGAAGGAATCTACGTGATCGGATTTTCCTATCCCGTGGTGCCCAGGGGCCGGGCGCGCATTCGCACCCAGATGTCGGCGGCCCACACGCCGGAGCACATCGAGCGCGCCGTCGAGGCCTTCGCCAGGGTCGGGCGTGACCTGGGCATCATCGCATGAGCCGGAGACACGGACCATGAAAGCGCTGGTCAAGGCCAAGGCGGAACCCGGCATCTGGATGCAGGACGTCCCCGTGCCGCAGATCGGTCACAACGACGTGCTGATCCGGATCCGCAAAACGGCGATCTGCGGTACCGACATCCACATCTACAACTGGGACGCCTGGTCGCAGAAGATGATCCCCGTGCCGATAACGATCGGCCATGAATTCGTTGGCGAAATCGCCGAGATCGGCAGCGAGGTGCGCGGCTTCGAGATCGCGCAGCGGGTCTCCGGCGAAGGGCACATCACCTGCGGGCACTGTCGCAACTGCCGCGCCGGGCGCCGCCACCTGTGCCGCAACACGCAAGGTGTCGGCGTCAATCGGCCGGGCTGCTTCGCGGAGTATCTGGCGCTGCCCGCCGTCAACGCCTTTCCTCTGCCGGACGACGTGTCCGATGATGTGGCGGCGATTCTCGACCCTCTCGGCAATGCGACACACACCGCGCTGTCGTTCGACATGGTCGGCGAGGACGTCCTGATCACCGGCGCCGGGCCGATCGGAATCATGGCCGCGGCCATCGCCCGTCACGTCGGAGCACGGTTCGTGGTCGTTACCGACGTCAACGACTATCGCCTTGATCTAGCTGCGAAAATGGGGGCAACGCGGGCGATCAACGTGACGCGCACGACGCTGGATGCGGTCATGGCCGATCTCGGCATGGTCGAGGGCTTCGATGTCGGGCTCGAGATGTCGGGCAATCCCGATGCGCTCCGCGACATGTTGCGAACCATGAACCACGGCGGGCGAGTGGCGATCCTCGGCATCCCGCCGGAATCGGCACCGATCGACTGGACGCAGGTGATCTTCAAGGGCCTGACCTTGAAAGGGATCTACGGCCGGGAAATGTTCGAGACCTGGTACAAGATGACCACCATGCTGCAAAGCGGCCTCGATGTGACGCCGGTCATCACTCACCATCTTCCGGTCGACGCCTACCGCGAGGGGTTCGAAATCATGCGCTCCGGCCGCTCGGGCAAGGTCATCCTCGACTGGACGTGAGCATCCACGTACAGGGCGTGCCTCCGCGGATCACGCGCCTTCGCCCATGCTGTCCAGATCGCGGCCGAAGACGGCCATCGCCGCGCGCAGCTCCGGCAGAACCCGTTCCACCGCCGCCTCGCCTTCCTCGATGATTTCGTCGGCGCGGTGAAATTCCAGCAGGCCGACATCTCCCAGGCGCGGCGTGATGTGAATGTCGGGCGGATCGCCGGCCAGGCGCGAGCGGCTGATGCGGTCCTGGACGATGTTGAGGGCCGAAACCATGACGCCGAACAGGCTCGGCGTTTCCTGGGTACGGCGGAGCATGCGTCGCGCCAGAGTGGTCAGACGTGCGCGGCCGCCGCCGTTGCTGCCGGCTTCTTCCGCGGACAGCGGATCCAGCGTGCCCAGCGCCGACAGGTCGGGAGCATTGCGGCGTCCCTTGCCAAGCAGGTCGGCGTTGAGGTTGACGGCGATGGTCATCTGCGCGCCCATGGCGATGCAGACCGAAATCGGCACCGGATTGACCAGGGCGCCGTCGACCATCCAGCGCCCGTTGACGCGCATCGGTTCGAAAATGCCGGGCATGGAAAACGAGGTACGGATCGCGGTGGCGAGATCGCCTTCACGCAGCCAGACCTCGTGGCCGCTGACCAGATCGGTGGCGACTGCGGCATAGGGGGCCGGCAGATCCTCGATGTCGATACGGCCCATGTGTTCGACCATGGCATCGACCAGGCGGCTGCCGCCGATCATGCCGCCGCTGCGCACGCGAAAATCGAGGTACGACAGCATGCGCACCATGGTCAGCGAGCGGGCCCATTGTTCGAGCGTATCCGCATGCCCGGCCAGGTAGGCACCGCCGACCAGTGCCCCGATCGAGGTGCCGGCTACGATGTCGGGCCTGAAACCGTAGCGCTCGAGTGCCTTGAGCACCCCGAGATGGGCCCAGCCGCGGGCGACGCCGCTGCCGAGGGCAAGTCCGATCTTGGGCCGTGGCAGGTCTGTCTGGTCATTGGTCATGGGCGATGGTCCATCCCGGGCATTTCAAGAAAAACACCAGAAAATAGCGCATGTCTTGCATCCGGGGCGAGGGGCCATCCGTGCACCTACGGCTTTGCCATTGAACCGGCCCCGGAATTTTGGCCTGATAGCGGCCAAAAAACAGCCCCCTCACGAGGACGAGTATCATGCGCAACTTGCAACTCCCCGGCCGCTCGCCGGTCCATTCGACTGCGGGCATGGCCGCGACGTCCCATCCGCTGGCGACCTTGGCTGCGATCGACATGTTGCGCGCCGGCGGCAACGCGATGGACGCGGCCGTGGCGGCGTGTGCCGTGCAGTGCGTGGTCGAACCGGAATCGACGGGCATCGGCGGCGACTGCTTCGTTCTCTATGCGCCGGCCGGGCGCGGCGAGGTGATCGCGTTCAACGGCTCCGGCCATGCCCCGGCGGCGGCAACGGCCGAGTGGTTCCGCGAGCACGGCATCGAGGAGATCGAACAGCATTCTCCCCATGCGGTGACCGTGCCCGGCGCCATCGACGCCTGGTCGCAGCTTCTGCGCGATCATGGCACGCGCGATCTCGGTGCCGTGCTGGAGCCTGCCATCCGCTATGCCCGCGATGGCTATCCCGTTTATTCGCGGGTGCATTACGACTGGACCCATCTGGTCGATCTCATCGCGCAGGATCCGACCGCCGCGGCCACTTTCATGCCCGGTGGCAAGGTGCCGCCGGTTGGCGCCCTGCACCGGCAGCCGCTGCTCGCCAGAACGCTGGAACGGATTGCCGAGCATGGCCGCGACGGGTTCTATGCCGGCCCGGTGGCCGAAGACATCGTATCGTACCTGCGTTCGCTCGGCGGCCTGCACACGATGGAGGATTTCGCCGAACAGCGCGGCGAATACGTGACCCCGATCAAGACCGTCTACCGCGATCACGAAATCTACGAATGCCCGCCGAACGGACAGGGCCTGGCGGCGCTGGAAATGCTCAACATCCTGTCCGGTCTGTTGTCCGACGTGCCCGGACCGCTGTCGGTCGAGCGCGTCCATTACGCGGTCGAAGCGGCCCGTCTGGCCTATCACGACCGCGATCACCTGATCGCCGATCCGCGCTTTGTCGAGGTGCCGGTGGAGCGCTTGCTCTCGCAGGCCTATGCTGCCGAGCAGCGTGCCCGCATCCGCCCCGATCGCAGACTGGACGCCTTGCCGGAGCACGATTTCCCCGCCCATCCCGACACCGTCTATCTGTGCGTGGTCGACAAGGACCGCAACGCGGTCAGTTTCATCAACTCGCTGTTTCACGGCTTCGGCAGCGGCTACATGAGCCCCAAGACCGGTGTCATGCTGCAAAACCGCGGCCAGAGCTTCTCCACCGATCCGCGCCATGCCAATTGCATCGCACCGCGCAAACGGCCGATGCACACCATCATCCCGGCCATGGCGATGCGCGACGGCCGGGCGGTGATGCCGTTCGGCGTCATGGGCGGCCAGTATCAGGCCATGGGCCATGCCTGGTTCC
>RFLL01000031.1 GCA_003693905.1 Alphaproteobacteria bacterium | reverse complement strand
GGTGCACTACCCGGTGCGCAACCGGACCGGCGAGACGGTGACCACGGCGGTCACCAACCTCGATGTGCACGATCTGGCGCGCAGCGCGCTGACCTACGGGCTCGAACGCTTCTACGTCGTGACCCCGGCGGCGGAGCAGAGACGGCTGGTCGAACGGCTGCTGGAGCACTGGCTCGACGGTTTGGGTGGACAGCTCAACCCCGACCGCCGGCAGGCGCTGGAACTGGTGACGGTGGTCGACAGTCTCGAAGCGGCGCTGGAGGATTACCGACGCAGGGCCGGCCGGGAGGTTCGACCGCTGCTGACCGCCGCGGGACGCAAGGATGGCGTTGCGGTCGGAGAACTTCGACGCCGGGCGGGTGACAGCCCCCACCTGCTGGTCCTCGGAACCGGTTCTGGCCTGGCGCCGCAACTGTTCGAACGCGGCTGGACCGTGGTCGAACCGATCGAGGGAACTGGCGGATACAATCACCTGTCTGTGCGGGCGGCATCGGCTATCCTGCTCGACCGCCTGCGCGGATTGGAAAGATAAACGGAAACCCTATCCGGACCATAAAAAAAGAGCCTGACCGGCTCGAGGAGGACATCATGAATATCGTCGACCGTATCGGCATGGAGCAGATGCGCAAGAACATTCCCGCCTTCAAGGCCGGGGACACCGTGCGCGTGCATGTCAAGATCACCGAGGGCAACCGCGAGCGTATCCAGGTTTTCCAGGGGGTCTGCATCAAGCGGGTCAATCGCGGCATTGGCTCGACCTTCACCGTGCGCAAGGTTTCGGGCGGCATCGGTGTCGAGCGCGTCTTCCCGCTGCACGCCCCGGTCATCGACAAGATCGAGGTCGTGACCATCGGCCGTGTCCGTCGCGCCAAGCTCTATTACCTGCGCAACCTGCACGGCAAGGCGGCCCGTATCCGGGAGAAGCGCGTCAACTGAGTTTTCGCAAAATCGCCAAAACGAAAAAACCCTGCCGTCCGGCAGGGTTTTTTCGTTACAGCTCTGTCAGGCGCGCGGCTCAGCCGTGATGTCCCGAAAGGCCGGCGGCGGCGATGACGTGGTTGGCCTTGGCAGCCCAGTAGCCGACGCCGATGGCGACGTAGATGGCCAGGGCGACAATGCCGCCTTTGGCGAAGGCCGAGCGGAAGACCGGCCAGTCGACCAGGAAGATCAGGTAGAACGCGAGCACCAGGGTGCAGATAGCAGCAAGCATGGCAACCTCCTTGGATCCCGTAAACGATAAACTTTGCGGATTCTAGTACAGGATGCTAAAAAATGCCAAAGTCTTTTTCCGGGCGGATGCCCGGGATTGCCGACAGGAGGGTTGCGTGACCGGCAACCTGTTTGATGATGAGCCGATAGACAGCCTGCATTTCGAGCGACAGGCGCGCCAGAGGGGGTTCCGGACCGTCGCCGGGATCGACGAGGCCGGGCGCGGCCCCCTGGCCGGGCCGGTGGTCGCCGCCGCGGTAGTGCTGCCCGAGCGTTTCGAGCTGCCGGGACTGACCGATTCGAAGAAACTGACCGAGCGGCAGCGTGAACGGCTTTTTCCGCTGATCCGCCGCCAGGCCCGGGCCATCGGGGTCGGCATCCTCGATGCCGGCGAGATCGACCGGCGCAATATTTTGCAAGCCACCCTGGAGGCGATGCGCCTGGCGGTGACGCGCCTGCGGGAACCGGCCGATTTTCTGCTGGTCGACGGCATTTCGCGTGTCCCGCTTGAGACCAAGCAGCTGCCACTGAAAAAGGGGGATTCCCGCTCCCTGTCCGTGGCGGCCGCCTCGGTCGTCGCCAAGGTGGTGCGCGACCGGATGATGCTCGGCTACGATCGCAAGTATCCGGGCTACGGCTTTGCCGGCCACAAGGGCTACGGCAGCGCCGCCCATCGCGAGGCCATCGCCCGCCTCGGCCCCAGCCCGATCCATCGTCTCACCTTCGGAGGAGTGCGGGAGCATGTGCCCGGATGAGCGCCAGCTGCTCGGTGCCCGCGGTGAACAGGCGGCCGCCGAATACCTTGGGCGCAGGGGGCTGAAACTGGTCGCCCGCAACCTGCGTACCCCGGTGGGGGAGATCGACCTGGTGCTTCGGGATCGGCGCCACCTGGTCTTCGTCGAGGTCAAGACCCGGCGCGGGACCGGCTTCGGCCTGCCGCAGGAGGCCGTCACCACGCGCAAGCAGCGCCAGATTCTGCGGGCCGCGCAGTGGTACCTGAACGATCACGGCCCGGGCCGGCTGCAGCCCCGTTTTGATGTCGTCGCGGTGATCGAGCGTGACGGCAAGACCGAGATCGAGCATATCGAAAACGCCTTTGGGCTGCCGGCCTGACTCGACAGCGGGACCGGTCCGGCCTATGCTTGGAGCAGGGACGCGGATATGACGCCAATGAACCGAAATCATGACGAGGCGGGCCTGTTGCGCCTGGCGGTCGCCAGCCCGGAGATACGGGTCGGTGATCCCGACTTCAATCTCGAACGTCACCTCGAAATCGCCCGGCAGGCCGCTGCCGACGGTGCCCAGCTGCTCGTCTTTCCGGAACTGGGCCTGACAGGCTACAGTTGTGCCGACCTCTTCTATCAGCCGTTGCTGCAGCGCTCGGCCCTGGCGGCCCTCGAACGCCTGGCCCGGGCCGGCGAGGACCTGCCCCTGGCCATGGTGGCCGGCCTGCCGCTGGCCATCGACGGCCGGCTGTTCAACTGCGCCGCCTTTGTCGCCAACGGCCGCGTTCTCGGCCTGGTCCCAAAGAGTTTTCTGCCCAACAGCGCCGAATTCTACGAGGAACGCTGGTTTTCCGCCGCCGACCGGCTGACGCGCGCAGAGCTTGAACTCTGCGGCGAAACGGTGCCAATAGGCACCGACCTGCTCTTTGC
>RFLL01000347.1 GCA_003693905.1 Alphaproteobacteria bacterium | reverse complement strand
GCTCGACGCCGGTATTCGCTGCATCATCGCGCCCAGCTTTGCCGACATTTTCTACAACAACTGCTTCAAGAACGGCATTCTGCCGATCGTCCTGCCCAAGGAACAGGTCGACAAGCTGATGGACGATGCCGAACGCGGCGCCAACGCCGTCCTCACGGTGGACCTGGAAAAGCAGGAAATCACCGGCCCCGATGGCGGCGTCATCCATTTCGACATCGATCCGTTCCGCAAGCATTGCCTGCTCAACGGCCTCGACGACATCGGTCTGACGCTGCAAAAGGCGGACAAGATCGACGCCTACGAGGCGCGGCAGAAACAGACGCAACCGTGGCTCGCGGGCTAGCCCGCGCAGCGAAATTTCCGGCTCTGCCGGGACCTGCTACCCGTGACCATGCAACCAGGGGAGGGAACGACGACCCATGGCCGCCAACAAGAAACTGCTGATCCTGCCCGGCGACGGCATCGGACCCGAGGTCATGGCCGAAGTCGGCCGCGTCATCGACTGGTTCGGTTCCACCCGCGCGTTGCGTTTCGAGGTCGAGGAGGATCTGGTCGGCGGCGCCGCCATCGACGCCCACGGGGTCCCGGTCACCGATGCCACCGTGGCCAAGGCGATGGCTGCCGATGCGGTGCTGCTGGGCGCGGTCGGCGGGCCGAAATGGGACGATCTGCCGTTCGAGTGCAAGCCCGAGCGCGGCCTGCTGCGGCTGCGCAAGGACATGGCGCTTTATGCCAATCTGCGCCCGGCGATCTGCTTTGCGGCCCTGGTTTCCGCTTCGACGCTGAAGCCGGAGGTGGTGGCCGGGCTCGACATCATGATCGTGCGCGAGCTGACCGGCGGTGTCTACTTCGGCACTCCGCGCGGGATCGAGACCCTGCCCGACGGCACCCGGCGCGCGATCAACACGCAGGTCTACACGACGCCGGAAATCCGCCGTGTTGCGCGCGTCGCCTTCGAGCTGGCGCGCAAGCGCCGCGGCAAGGTGTGCTCGGTCGAGAAGGCCAACGTCATGGAATCGGGCGTGCTGTGGCGCGAAGAGGTGCAGGCCCTGCACGACGCCGAATACCCCGATGTCGCGCTCAGCCACATGTACGCCGACAACTGTGCGATGCAGCTCGTGCGCAACCCCAAGCAGTTCGACGTCATCGTCACCGACAACCTGTTCGGTGATCTGCTGTCGGACGAGGCGGCGATGCTGACCGGGTCGCTGGGCATGCTGCCGTCGGCTTCGCTGGGCGATGCCGACGAAACGGGGCGCCGACGGGCGCTCTACGAGCCGGTGCACGGCTCCGCCCCCGACATCGCCGGCCAGGGAATCGCCAATCCGATCGCCTGCGTGCTCAGCTTCGCCATGATGCTGCGCTACTCCCTCGATCTCGGCGCCGAGGCCGACCTGGTCGAAAACGCAGTGCGCGCCGTGCTCGATGCCGGCGTGCGCACCGCCGATCTGGCGGCGCCGGGAGAAAAGACGGTCTCGACGCGCGAAATGGGCGATGCTCTGCTGGCGGAGCTGGACCGGCAGGTACGGGCATAGCAGGCACGCACGGGCTTGGTGCATACGGGGGGCAAAGCCCGTCGTTGTGGGCCGCGCCGTTCGGGGCTAGACTGTTTGCGTTTCATCGACAACGCAACGGAAAGGAGGTGATCCGGTGTCCAGAACCTTGGCCATGATCGCGACCGCGATCGGCATCGTGGGTTTCACCGCCGGATCGGCCTCGGCCGGTGGCGGGTGCGGCTCCACGACGACTGCGCAGAGCGTCTCTCTCGATACGCAGACTCGGACCCAGACTGCTTCGAGCGAGGTTGCGCTGCCCTCGACGCCGAAACCTGCGGACAGCAGCGACTGACCGCCGGGCGTGCCGACGCGATCATGGCGAAAAGGCCGCCCCGACCGGGCGGCCTTTTCAATTGGATGAGCACAATCGCACCGCCGGCACCGCACGAGAGGCGCGCATCCTGCCATGCCACCTTGCAAAGGGGGCGCCGGTGGCTTACGTCGTGAAAACATGCGGGCAGGGCGCGGCGCCATCGCCCGCAACGGAGGGAAGGTACGTAGTTTCATGGGTTACAGAGTTGCAGTGGTCGGGGCCACCGGGGCCGTCGGTCGGGAGATCCTGACGACGCTGGCCGAACGGGCGTTTCCGGCCGATGACGTGGTGGCGCTCGCCTCCGAGCGCTCGGCCGGCGTCGAGGTGTCGTTCGGCGAGGACGATGTCCTCAAAGTGCAGGATCTGTCGCGCTTCGATTTCCGCGGCACCGACATCGTCCTGTCGTCGCCCGGGGCCCGGGTATCGGCCGAATACAGCCCGGTGGCCGCCCGTGCCGGCGCGGTGGTGATCGACAACACCTCCTACTTCCGCATGGATCCCGACGTGCCGCTGGTGGTGCCGGAGGTCAACCGCGACGCCATCGCCGGCTATACCCGGCGCAACATCATTGCCAACCCCAACTGCTCGACCATTCAGATGGTGATGACGCTCAAGCCGCTGCATGATCTGGCCCGGATCCGGCGCGTCGTTGTCGCCACCTATCAGTCGACCTCGGGCGCCGGCAAGGAGGCGATGGACGAGCTGTTCGAGCAGACCCGCGCCATCTACGTCAACGATCCGGTGCGCCCGCAGCAGTTCACCAAGCAGATCGCCTTCAACGTCATTCCTCATATCGACGTCTTCATGGACGACGGCGCGACCAAGGAGGAATGGAAGATGGTGGTCGAAACCAAAAAGATTCTCGACCCCGCGATCAAGGTCAGCGCGACCTGCGTGCGCGTGCCGGTGTTCGTCGGTCACGCCGAGGCGGTTCACGTCGAGTTCGAAACTCCCATCGACGAGGACGAGGCGCGCGCCGCTCTGCGCGCGGCACCGGGGGTCACCGTGATCGACCACCGGGTGGACGAAGGATACGTCACCCCGGCCGAATGCGTCGGCGAGGACGCGGTGTTCGTC
>RFLL01000346.1 GCA_003693905.1 Alphaproteobacteria bacterium | reverse complement strand
TCTCTTGCCTGTCCGTGGGCGCACCGCACGCTGATCTTTCGCACGCTGAAACGGCTGCAGGACCTGATCACGGTCTCGGTGGTGCACTGGCACATGGGCGAGAACGGCTGGGAATTTCGTGACGGCCCCGGCTGCACCCCCGATCCGATCGGCGGCGCGCGCTACCTGCATCAGGTCTATACCCGGGCCCGGCCCGACTATACCGGGCGGGTGACCGTTCCCGTTCTGTGGGACAGGCATCGCGACACCATCGTCAGCAACGAATCGGCCGACATCATCCGCATGTTCAACCGCGCTTTCGATGCCTGGGGCGATGCATCGGTCGACTTCTATCCCGAGGACCTGCGCGAAGAGATCGACGCCATCAATGCGCTCGTCTACGACACGGTCAACAACGGCGTCTACAAGGCCGGTTTCGCAACCGCACAGAAACCGTACGAAGAGGCCTACGATGCCCTGTTTGCCACCCTCGACGAACTGGAGGCGCGTCTGGCGCGCCAGCGTTACCTCGTCGGCAGCCGGCTGAGCGAAGCCGACTGGCGTCTGTTCACGACGCTGGTGCGCTTCGATCCCGTCTATGTCGGCCACTTCAAATGCAACAAGCGGCGCCTGATCGACTATCCCAACCTGTGGGCCTACACGCGCGAGCTTTATCAAATGCCCGGCGTGGCCGCGACGGTCGACATGCATCACATCAAGCATCACTACTACGGCAGCCACAAATCGGTGAACCCGACCGGCATCGTGCCCAAAGGCCCCGACATCGACTTCACGCAACCGCACGGACGCGCCTGAGCGACAGCCAAAAAGGACCCGTTGGCGCCGAAATCTGGTATAAGCTCGCCCCTTGCTGCTCCGAGGTCGGGAAACGAAGGATGCGGGGGGTACGGTTGCGGACGTCTTTCAAGCTGCCGCTTGTGCTGCTTGTGATCGTCATGCTGGCATCCATCGGCGCGGTCTGCGCCGTGGCCGTCGCGCAGACGACACCGCAACGACCATTCGCCAGAGTCGTCGAGGAATGGACCACCGCCCTCGACCGCGCCGCACAGGAGTTGGCGGCGCCGGAGATCAGCCCGGCACGGGCCCAGGCCCTGCAACGACGCCTGCGCGGAATCGAGGCCGAAGCCCGTGCGATCAAGGCCGACGCGACGGCCGCACTCGCCCCGCTGCGCAGCCAGCTCGAGGCCCTGGGGCCGCCACCAGCCGAAGGCGATCAACCCGAAGCCCCGGAGATCGCGGCCGAACGTCAGCGCATCCTTCAGGACATCACCGACTACGAAAGCCGCATCAAGCAGGCCGATCTGGCAATCGCGCGGGTCAAGGAAATCAGCGACCAGATTGCGGCGCGGACGTTGCAGCAGTCTCTCGACCGCCTGTTTCGCAAGTTTCCCTCGCCGCTGGCCCCGCACACGCTCAAGGTCGCGGTTCCCGAACTGGTCGAGATCGTCGGTCTGCTGGCAGGCGCCCCGGTCGAATGGTGGCAGGGCCTGAGCCCGGAGCAACGCTGGCGGGGCCTGCCTTATCGCCTCGGTGCGCTGGTTCTGTTCGCGCTGGTGGTGGGCTGGGGCGGGCGCTGGGCGCTGTTGCACTGGTTCGGGCGCACGGCGGCAATCGAACGGCCGAGCTATGCCCGCCGTCTGACCGGTGCGGTCGCGCATGGTCTGGCCCAGGGGCTGATCCCGGCCCTGATCTTCGGCATCATCCTTTACGGCACAACGGTCCCGTCCAACCTTCTCAACGGCCTGTTCGCACGCATGGTCGCGGCCTTGTCGACGGTCCTCATCCTGATCGTTCTCGCCTGGGCGATTCCGCGCGCGGTTCTGGCGCCCGACTGGCCGGCTTGGCGTCTGCTGCCGATTTCATCCACGCACGCACGGATGATCACCCGCCGCATCACCTTCCTGGCGGTGGTGTTCGGCGTCGATCTGTTCTTTGCCCTGGCCAGTGCCAATCTGGTGCTGTCCGACGCGCTGATCTCGCTTTACACCCTGATCACCAAGGTACTGGAAGCCGCCGCCATTCTTGCCCTGCTCGATGTGCGCCTGTGGCAGTGGGAAGAGGAGGAAAAAGGGCCCGCGGCCGAGGCAGCGCCCACGCCGCCGGGTGGCGAAGCGCCGCGGCGCATGCGCGTGTCGTACTGGTCGATGCTGCGCCGGCTGGTCGGCGTGGCGGCGATCGCGGCCGTCATCATGGCGGCGATCGGGTATCCCAATCTCAGCCGCTACGTGATCCAGAACCTGCTGCTCAGCGGGCTTGCGGTCGGTGTTCTGTTCCTGATCCGCGGCGTGATCCGGGAACTGATCGGCATGGCGTTGCGCGCCCGCTTCGTACAGGTGCAACTGGGCCTCCCGCACAAGATCCGCAGCCGCTACAAGTTCTGGCTGCGGGTCCTGCTCGACTTTGTCGTGCACGTGGCCGGGCTGGTCGTGATCCTCATCATCTGGGGCGTGCCGGCCGAAACCATCGCCGTGTGGGCCGCCGATGCGCTTCAGGAAATTCGCATCGGCAACGTCACCATTTCGCTGGTCGACATCCTGGTCGCGGTGGCGGTCTTCACGCTGGTGCTGATCCTGACCCGTGCTCTGCAACGCATGCTGGCAGAGCAGGTTTTTCCGCATACCGACCTTGACATCGGGGTGCGCAATTCGCTTTCCGCCGGGCTCGGCTATGT
>RFLL01000345.1 GCA_003693905.1 Alphaproteobacteria bacterium | reverse complement strand
GTCCCGAGCACCAGCCGCCGGCGTACGGCGCCAAGCTCGAAACCCAGCGTCCGTGCCGCATCCTCCCCCAGCGTCAGCGCATCCAGCGCCCGGCCGAGGGGGATCAGCAATCCCCATCCGGCGACCATGAAAGGAGCCGATACCCAGACGTGATCGAAGCTGCGGTCGGCCAGCGAGCCCATCAGCCAGAACATGATTTCCAGGGCGGCGAAGGGATTGGGGGCGAGATTGAGGGCCAGCGAAGTCAACGCGCCGGCAAAACTGGTCACGGCGACGCCGGCCAGAATCAGGCTGAGCGGGCTTGCCTCGCGCCCTGCCAGGCCCTGCACGACGGCGACGCCGAGGCCGGCCCCCACCATACCGCCAAGCGGCAGGGCCACGGCGAACAGACCGGAAAGCCCGGTATGGAATGTCAGCACCGCGCCCAGTGACGCAGAGGCCGAGACGCCGATCAGCCCCGGCTCGGCCAGCGGATTGCGCAGAAATCCCTGCAACGCGGCGCCGGCGAGCCCGAGGGTGGCGCCGATCATGAGGCCGAGAAGCGCACGCGGCAGCCGGATCTCGCGGATGATCAGGGCGGCGGTGTCGATCCGGCCGGCGAAAGGCGCATCGAGCACGTCCTGCAATCCGATTGCGGCGGGACCGATCAGCAGCGACGCGCAGAAGGCGGCGAATACCGCAAGCATGAGGAAAGGGATGAGGAAGGGAATCCCTTCCACACCTGACTTTCCTGCGACGGGGACCGGGGATCGGTTCATTTTGCCGTTGCTCTCGTCGCCCTCGTTTCTCTCGTTGCCCCCGTTGCACCGGGCGCGGCTTCTTGCTCGATGTCGGCGCGAAGCGCCGACAGTTGCGCGATCGCCTCGGCCACGAGGGGCGTACCGCAGACCCACAGGCGGTCCGGAATGCGGACCTTGGCGCGCGTGGCGAAGGCATGGCGCAAGGCGGGGTGCCGGAAGAGCTCGTTGGCCAGGGCGGGCGCGGCGCGTTCGTGCCCGAGAATGAGAACGTCGACTTCGGCCGCAATCAGGGTCTCCAAGGGAAGCTGGCCGGTTCCGCTCAGCCCCAGCGCCCGGCCGAGCGTCCGGAATCCGGCCGCTTCGACGACAGCGTTTGCCAGCGTCCCCGTGCCCGAGGTCATGCCGCCGGCCCAGTACAAGGCGGCCAGGGGGCGCGGGGCGGCCCGCTGCGGGCGCGGCGGCGGCAGCCTGCCGTCGAAAGCGGCGATCAGGGCGGCGCCGCGCGCCGGTTCGCCGACGGCCTTGGCGAGGATGCGGATGTTCGAGCGGATATCGTCGAGGCTGGCGGCGACGGGCAACTCGACGACCGGGGTGCCGAGCTTGCGCAGCAGGAATACGGTGGGACGCGTCGTGAAGGCCCCGGCGAGCACGAGGTCGGGGTTCAATGGCACGATCTCTTCCGCCAGCCCGTGGTTGAGCCGCATCTGTGCGGCAAGGTCGGCCATGGCGGAGGCGCGCGGATCGGCGGCCAGGTAACTGACCGAGAGAATCCGGCTGCGCTCGACCAGCAGCATCAGCAACTGATCCGTGCACAGATTCATGGATACGATCCGCATCGGCTTCGCCGCAGCGGGCACCGTGCCCGTGGCGGCGGCCATGCTCAGGGCCACGGCAATGACGGCGGCCATGAAGTGATCGGATCGGGGGCGCCATCGTCGTTTCATGGGCAAGGACGGGGACATCTAGAGCAGCGGAACCGTCGCGCGGATACCGACGAAAGCCCCGAGGCCCGGGTTGCTGAAGCCAAGGACTTCCTCGTAATCCTGATCGAGCAGGTTTTCGATGCGGCCGTAGATTTCCACGCCGTCGACGAATTCATACGTCCCGGCAAGGCGCGCCAGAACGAAATCGTCCAGCGTCACGGTGGTGCGCGTGGCGAAGAAATTGGAAAACTGGATGTCCTTCTGCCTGCCGTTGTAGTCGATACCGAGATCGAGCCTGGCCCGTCCGTCGGCAAACGCGTAAGCGAGGCCGGCACTGGCCAGATGTTTCGCCCGGCGCACCAGTGCCGTGCCGTTGGCGTCCTCGCCGTCGGTATAGGTGTAGTGCCCGGTAAACGTCAGATCCGTGGCCAGCGTGGCCCGGGCGGAGATTTCCAGGCCCTGGATCCGGGTGGTGCCAGTCAGGTTGACGGCGGTGTTCCCGGCCCCCTGGATCAGGTCCGTAATGCGGTTGTTGAAATAGGTGACGTCGACGAAGACGCGATCGTCGAAAAATCTTTGCTCGATGCCGATGTCCCAGCCTTTGCTTTTTTCCGGCTCGAGGTCGGGATTGGGCACGAAGGTGGGGCCGAAACCGAACAGCTCGAACAGGGTCGGATTCTTGACCCCGGTTCCGAAGCTGCCGTGCAGGCGGGTGGCGGTTTCGTCGTGCAGATAGGCGGCGGTCGCCCGGTACGTCGTTGCGTCCTCGAAGATGTCGTTGTCGTCGCGGCGCACGCTGCCCGACAGGAACAGCCGTTCCCACAGACCGATCCGGTATTCACCGACGAAGCCGTAGTTGGTGATGTCGAGATCCGAGCTGCCGAAGGCACTACGCGTGACCTGCGACTCGTCCTCGCGTTCGGCAAGAAAGGTCAGCGTGTGTACGGCCTGTGCGAATTCGGGGGTCTCGAAGAAGAGGTTGGTCTGGTAGTCGTAACGCACCTTCCTGCCGTCGGCCTCGAAGGTCAGGGCACCGTCGGTGAAGGAATCCGCTTTTTCCTGATTGATGCCGACACCGATGATGTGTTCCCAGGCGCCGTCGAACAGGCTGTAGGTTGCCTGCGCGCGGCCGGTGCGTTGTACGGTTTCGGTTTCGTTGTCGCCGTCGCGTGTCTTGATGAGGCCGGCGACGGCGGGTTGCGGGTCGGTCTGAGCCCGCGACTTCACGTAGCGGCCGGACAGGTCGATGTCGAGATTGTCGAAGGGGCTCACGCCGACTTTCGCGTTGTAGGTCTGATTGCGGTATCCGTCGTCTTCCGTGTTGCCTTGCGATTCGGGGGCGATGGATACGCCGTCGGTGGCAAATCCGGTGGCGCCGAACGAGACGCGATAGCGCGCGCCGCCGCCGCGCACGCTGGCCGCGGCCTGGCCGGTGCGAAAGGAACCGCCTTCCAGAGCAAGGCGCCCGGTCATCGGCCCGCGTCCCGTTTTCGTGATGATGTTGATGACGCCGCCGATCGCGTCGCTGCCGTAAAGCGCGCTTTGCGGCCCGCGCAGAATTTCGATCCGTTCGATATCGGCGGCAAGCAGGGTGCCGAAATTGAACTCCGATCCGCCGCTGGGGTCGTTGACCTCGACCCCGTCGATGATGACCAGCGTCTGGTTCGCTTCGGCGCCGCGGATGCGTACCTGGGTGAAAGTGCCGACGGTGCCGGAGCGGCTGACGGCAAGACCGGGGACCTCGCGCAACACGTCAGACACCAGGCGCACCTGTTTGCGCTCGATGTCTGCGGCCGTGATCACCGTGAGCGCGCTGCCGACCTCGCGGGTCGCAACGGGCACGCGGCTGGCCGAAACGACGACCTCCGGCAGCGATTCGACCGCCTCTTGCGCCGAGGCCTCTGCGGCGACGACGAATTGTGCGGCCGCCATCAGGGCAAGGCCCGGGACGGCGATCGGTTTGCGAAGCGGCCGCCTGAACTGTGGCCACCGGGACGGGAATGGAATTTCGTACATTGCGGGCCCCCTTTCCTCTTGACGGGTCAAGATCGACGTGGGGGCGCACGGGGCCGTGTGCCGCCTGCGCCCGACGACGGAGGTCCGCGCGGCGGCCATGGAAGAACGCCGCCCCCGCAGGCAGGGGCCGTTCGTTTTCCATTGGTCCCGGAAGGCTGGTACCCATGACCGAAACCCCGGCAGCCACGCGTCTTTCCGCGCGTCACCGCAAACGGGTCTCCGTCCCGCCGACACACCCCGGACAGCGGTTGGGTGACGCTGGCGACGGCAGGTCTCCTGGCTCGCGGGTCGCTGCGCTGGCCCGGCCTTCCCAGTTTCCCAGTGGCCTGTTATGGGCGCGCTCGCCGCTCACAGTTGCGGGGGCAGCCAAGGCTTCGATCGTACCGCACGGGGGCGGGGTCGATCGTTCCCTGTTCCCTTTTGCGTCCCCGAAGGGAACCGTCGCTGAGGAAACTGTAACCGTCGTTCGGCGCCGCGGCAATATCGGCGCAGCCGGGTCGGAGGAAATTCGTCGCCCGCGCAGGATGCGAAGGACGTGGCGGCTACGTGCGCGCGATCGAACCCGCCTCGGCTTCGGCGAAATCGATGAACGCATCCACGGCGGTGCGATCATAGCCCCGGCTGGCGGTCAGAAGCTGCTTCGTGTAGGGATGGCGGGGCGCGCCGCGGCGCAGTTGCGCGACCGTCATTTCCTCGACGATGGTGCCCCGGTTCATCACCGCCAGGCGGGTGCACATGTGTGCCACCACGGCCAGATTGTGACTGACCAGAATGTAGGTGAGGCCGCGTTCGCGCTTGAGCCGCGCCAGCAGGTTGAGCACTTCGGCCTGGATCGACACGTCGAGGGCCGAGGTCGGCTCGTCGAGGAGGAGGATCTTCGGCTCCAGGATCAGCGCCCGGGCGATGGCCACGCGCTGGCGCTGGCCACCGGAAAGCTGATGCGGATAGCGATAGCGGAACTGCGGCCCCAGTCCAACGTCGCCGAGCGCCTGCTCGATCCGCCGGTCGGCGGCGCCGAGGCGGTGGATCGCCACCGGCTCGCTGAGGATGCGCTCGACCGTATGGCGCGGATGAAGCGAGCCGTAGGGGTCCTGAAAGACCATCTGCACCAGCTTGTAGAAGGCGGCTTCGCGCCGCGGGCCGAGAACGCGCCCGGCTACCGTCATGCGCCCGCGCCAGCCTTCGACAAGGCCGGCCAGCGCGCGCAGGACGGTCGATTTCCCGGACCCGGATTCGCCGACCAGGCCATAGCTTTCGCCGGCCGCGACCCGGAAGCCGACGCCGCGCACGGCATGGGTGGCGCGGGGCCCGCGGCCGAAGGTCACGTGCAGGTCGTCGACCTCGATCATCGCCTTCGACGCGGTCTCGGCCATGGTTCCCGTCATGGCGTACGAGCCGCCGCGGTGCGGGCCGGGGCGAGCCACGCCGGATCGCGGCGCAGCACCGGCAGCGCTCGCCCGTCGCCGTCGATGCGCGGCAGGCAGTTGAGCAATCCGCGGGTATAGGGATGACGCGCTTCGTGCAGGTGCTGCGCATCGCACACTTCGACGATGCGCCCGCCGTACATGATCAGCACCCGGTCGCAGAACGAAGCGACCAGGTTGAGGTCATGACTGATGAAGATCAGGCCCATGCCGCGTTCGCTGACCAGGTCGTCGAGGATCGCCAGCACCTGCATCTGCACGGTGACGTCGAGGGCCGAGGTCGGCTCGTCGGCGATCAGAAGGTCCGGGCCCGGGATCAGCATCATGGCGATCATCGCCCGCTGGCCCATGCCGCCGGAAACTTCGTGCGGGTAGGCGTCGTAGACCCGCTCGGGATCGCGGATGCGCACGGCGGCCAGCATCTCCAGCGCCCGGCGCCGGGCCTCGCGCCGTCCGGCGCGGTGGTGGACGCGGTAGGCCTCGGCGATCTGCTCGCCCACCGTCATCACCGGGTTGAGGGAAAACTTCGGATCCTGCATCACCATGGAGATCCGCTCGCCGCGGATTGCCCGCATCGCCCGGGCATCCAGTGCCTGCAGGTCGCAGCCGTCGAAGACGAGGCGCCGCGCACGCACCTGTCCGGGCGGCGGCACCAGGCGCAAGATGGCGCGTCCGGTGATCGACTTGCCCGACCCCGATTCGCCGACCAGGCCCAGCTTCTCGCGCCCCAGGGTGAAGGACACGCCACGCACCGCCGCCACAGTCCCGGTGCGGGCCGGGAACGTGACGTGCAGGTCTTCGACTTCCAGCAACGCGGTGTCGGTCGTCATCACTTGATTATTTCTGTGCCTTGGGATCGAACACGTCGCGCAGACCGTCGCCCAGCAGGTTGAAGCCCAGGCTGACGACGAAGATCGCAATGCCGGGCACGGTCGCAACCCACCAGTAGTCGATCAGGTAGCGGCGGCCGGAGGCGACCATCGCTCCCCATTCCGGCAGCGGCGGCTGGGCGCCGAGGCCGAGAAAGCCGAGACCGGCCGCGGTCAGAATGATGCCGGCCATGTCCAGTGTGACCCGGATGATCACCGAAGAGATACACAGCGGCACGATATGCCCCCAGATGATCCGCAGCGACGAGGCGCCCTGCAGGCGCACGGCGTTGATGTAGTCGGCGTTGCGGATGGTCAATGTCTCGGCCCGGGCGATGCGCGCGTAGGGCGGCCACGACGTGATGGCGATGGCCAGAATCGCGTTTTCGATGCCGGGGCCGAGCGCGGCGACGAAGGCCAGCGCCAGAATGAGGCGCGGGAAGGCCAGGAATATGTCGGTCACGCGCATCAGGGCTTGGTCGATCAGGCCACCGAAATAACCCGCCACGGTGCCGACCAGAAGGCCGATCGGGGTGGCGATGAGGGCGACCAGCGCCACTACCAGAAGTGTCAGTCGCGCTCCGTGGACGATGCGCGAAAACAGGTCGCGTGCCTGATCGTCGGTTCCGAACCAGTGCGCGGCCGACGGCGGCAGCAGGCGCTCGGTGCGCAGATCGCCGCCGACCACCGGCGAGGTCGGCGCCAGGACGTCGGCAAACGTCGCCATGAGCACGAGCCCGAGCACGATCGCGAGCCCGAACACGGCCAGCCGGTTTTCCAGAAACGCCGCCCAGGTGCGATAGAAACAGCCGAGCCGGGCCTGCGTGCGCGAGTGCGGCTGATCGCTCAGCAGCCAGGCCCGCCACGTTTCGTTCACGCAGGCGGTCTCCGCCTGCGCCACGTCCGCACCTGCCGCGTCGGTATTGTTGCGCATCGTCACACCCGCGGATCGAGCAGCCGGTACAAGAGATCGGAGAGAAGATTGAGCCCGATGAACACCGACCCGATGACCAACGTCCCGCCGAGGACGGCGTTCATGTCGGCGTTCTGCAGCGAATTGGTGATGTAC
>RFLL01000344.1 GCA_003693905.1 Alphaproteobacteria bacterium | reverse complement strand
TTGTTCCTGCCCGACCTGCCGCGACTATGGCCGCGCCTACATCCACCATCTGTTCCGGGCCGAGGAGATGCTGGGGCCGATCCTGTTGACCCGCCACAATCTGTACTACTATCAGGCGTTGATGCGCGATCTGCGCGCCGCGATCGAGGCCGGCCGGCTGGCCGATTTCGCCGCCGCGTTCGCAGCCGGACAGGCGGCCGGCGATATCGCGCCACCGGCAACGGACGCCGAGACGAGGAGCGGTCGATGACGCAACCGCCGATCTATTCCTCCCTGACGCAGCTGGGCGGCAAGGTGCCGACGCCGGTCACCCCGGACGAAGCGGTGATCGAAAC
Organism: Alphaproteobacteria bacterium; assembly: GCA_003693905.1. Taxonomy (GTDB): domain Bacteria; phylum Pseudomonadota; class Alphaproteobacteria; order Kiloniellales; family J153; genus J153. Next base: position 3,985 of record RFLL01000344.1, on the reverse strand, counting down.
CGTGCCCAACCCGCACCCGGGCACGCTTTACGTCGTGCGCTTCACCTGCCCCGAGTTCACGTCCCTGTGCCCGGTTACCGGGCAGCCGGATTTCGCGCATCTGGTGATCGACTACGTGCCCGATCAGGCATTGGTTGAAAGCAAGTCGCTGAAATTGTTTCTCGGCGCCTTTCGCAACCACGGTGCCTTTCACGAAGAATGCACGGTCGAGATCGCCCGGCGCCTGATGGATGCGGCAACCCCGCACTGGCTGCGCATCGGCGGCTACTGGTATCCGCGCGGCGGCATTCCGATCGACGTCTTCTATCAGTCCGGCCCCCCGCCGGACGGGGTGTGGCTGCCCGATCCCGGGGTGGCGCCCTATCGTGGCCGCGGTTAAGGAGACGCAGGCATCGGCACCGGCGCCGGCAACGGCGCCGAGCAAGGCCGCGATCCGCGACCGGGCGCTGGCGCTCGGCTTCGATGCCGTCGGGTTCGCCCCGGCCGATCTGGGGCCGGCGGCCGGGCAGACCCTGATCCGTTTTCTGGAACAGGGCTACCACGGCGACATGGGCTGGCTGGCGGCCCATGCCGAACGCCGCGCCAATCCAAACGTCCTGTGGCCGCAGGCCAGAACCGTGATCGTGCTCGGCGCCAACTACGCGCCGCACGAAGACCCGTGTGCGCTGCTCGGCGCGCGCGAGCGCGGCGTCATCTCGCTCTACGCCCGCAACCGCGACTACCATGACGTTCTGAAGAAACGCCTGAAGGCGCTGGCGCGCTGGATGGCCGAATCCTTCGCCTGCCAGGTCAAGGTGTTCGTCGATACCGCGCCGGTGATGGAAAAGCCGCTGGCGGCACGGGCCGGGCTCGGCTGGCAGGGCAAGCATACCAACCTGGTCTCGCGGCGATACGGCTCGTGGCTGTTTCTAGGCGAGGTCTTTACCGATCTGGTGCTCACCCCCGATGCGCCCGAGGACGACCACTGCGGCCGCTGCCGGCGCTGCCTCGACGCCTGTCCGACGCAGGCGTTCCCGGCCCCCTACCGGCTCGATGCGCGGCGCTGCATCTCGTATCTCACCATCGAACACAAGGGCCACATCGCGGCCGAGTTCCGCGCCGCGATGGGCAACCGGATCTATGGCTGCGACGATTGTCTTGCCGTGTGTCCGTGGAACAAATTCGCCATGCCGACACGCGAAGCCGCCTTCCTGCCGCGCGCCGAGCTTACGGGGCCGCGCCTGGCCGAGCTGGCGACACTCGACGATGCCGCGTTCCGCCGCCGCTTCGCCGGTACCGCGATCAAACGCACCGGGCGCGACCGCTTCGTGCGCAATGTTCTGATCGCGCTCGGCAACAGCGGCGATCCGACGCTGGCCGCAGTGGCCGAAAAGCGCCTTGACGACGCCTCGCCACTGGTGCGCGCGATGGCGGTGTGGGCGTTGCTGCGTCTGGGCGACCCGGCCACGATCGCCCGCGCCCGGGCGCGATCCCTGGCCGTGGAAGCCGACCCCGCCGTGCGTGCCGAATGGGAAGTGGAGACCCGAGAACGGGCCGGCAGCGACGACGGCATACCGGAGACCCTTGGAAAGAACGCTCCTGAAAGATAAAGGTGCTTTCCGCAAGCAACCGGCCTTTCAGGAGAAAACATGCGAGTGTTCATTGCTGGCGCAACGGGCGTCCTCGGCCGGCGTCTCGTGGCGCTGTTCCGGGCCCGCGGGGATTCGGTGGTCGGCCTGGTCCGCAGTACAGCCGGCGAGCGCGCCGTCGCCGCCCTGGGCGGGGAACCCTGCCGGGCCGATCTATTCGATGCCGAAGCGCTGGCGCGCGGTGCCGGGAAATGCGACGTCGTCATCCATGCAGCCACGTCCATTCCCGTCAGGACGCGCCCCGGCGCCAGAGACTGGGAGATGAACGATCGCATTCGCCGCCAGGGCACCGAAGCACTGACCGCCTGTGCCGCCAAGATCGGGGCGAGGCTTCATGTGCAGCAGAGCGTCATCCGGGTCGCGCGGCCGAGCGACGGGGCGTTCTTCGATGAAGATTCTCCCGCGCGGCCGGATCCGCTTTCCCGTTCGGCTTGGGATGGCGAGATCATCGCACGCGAAGCCGGCCGGAGGCACGGGTTCGACGTTGCGGTGCTGCGATGCGGCTGGTTCTACGGCCCGGACGCTGCGCATACGCGCCTCTTTGCCGAGGCGATAGGCAGACGCCGCCTGCCCGTCATCGGCAAAGGAGATGCCGTGTGGTCCTGTCTGCATGTGGATGACGCCGCCAGCGCCTTCGTGACGGCGGCGGCGGCGAACCGCAGCGGGCTCTGGCACGTCGTCGACGACTGTCCGGTCAGCGCGGGCGAATTCATCCGTTATTTCGCGAAACGCCTCGGCGCCCCGGCGCCGTTTCACGTCCCGGTGTGGCTGGCGCGTCTGGCGGCGGGGTCGTATGCAGTCGATTTCTTCACCGCCTCGGTGCGGACTTCGAACGCCCGCTTCCGCGGCGAATTCGGATGGACACCCCGGTTCCCGACCTACAGGGACGGGATCGACCACGTCGTGGCGAGCCGGGCCGTCTGAGGCAGTACCCCGTCACGGGAGCCAACTCGAAGATGACCGTTTTCAGGATGGCGATGCTGATAACAGCAACAGTTGCGGTTCACGCCGTCGTGGTCCTGGTGCACGCATCGGCACACCGCGTGTTTGTCATCGACATGTCATGGCCCCAGAACGCCTTCATCGGCTTGTTCGTCATCGCGGCGCCGATCGTGGCCGGCGGACTCGTGTGGACGTCCTGCCGCCGCGCGGGCGCATTTCTTCTCGCCGCGTCCATGTTCGCGGCGCTGGTTTTCGGGCTCTCCCATCATTTTCTAGTGCCCGGTACCGACAACATCGCCAGCGTGCCGGCGGCCGGCTGGGGCGCGCGTTTCCGCCTGAGCGCTTTCCTGCTCGCCATCGTGGAAGCCTGGGGAAGCGCGGTGGGCTGGTGGGGGATCCGCTGCTTTGCGCGAGCGCCAAGTTGATCCGCACAAGCGATTGGCGATTGCATGCCCGGTTGACTTCAATCAATGCGCGAGGAGGGGCGACCGGGGATAGTGCTCCGAAATCGAACGAATTCACGTAAACGCGAAAGCTGAGGAGTGTAGCGACGATGCTCAGAAAAATGCTTCTGGCCGCCGGAGCGGTGGCCGCGATCGGCCTCGGCGCTTCGGCCTTGGCACATGGCCCGGCACCGGCTTCCCCCTATTACGGACAGAACTACGGCTATGGCATGGGTCCGGGCATGATGGGCCAGGGACAGATGGGTTCCGGATACGGCATGGGCCCCGGCATGATGATGGGGCCGGGCATGATGGGGCCCGGCATGATGATGGGGCCCTGCCCCGGCATGATGATGGGGCCCGGTTACGGCATGATGGAGCCCGGTTACGGCATGGGCCCCCGCATGATGGCGCCGCTGCGCCAGGACCTGTCGGCCGACGACGTGCGGCACATGCTGGAGCACCGGCTGGCTTGGCAGCGCAATCCGAACCTCAAGCTCGGCAAGGTCGAAGAGGTGGACGACGACACCATCATCGCCGAGATCGTGACCCGGGACGGCTCGCTGGTTCAACGGCTCGAGGTCGACCGTCACACCGGCTGGATCCACCCCGCACAGGAAAAGCAGGGCTGAGAGCGGTTCGATACGTTCCGGCCCGGCGGCCGTTTCTCCGCTGAAAGGACCGGTCGCGGCCCGAAGATGATGACGACGGATGCATCCCGGACCGGATACCGGAGTAAAGGATGCATCCACGCATCCGTCTTGGGCACGGGCGGTGGCATGACCCGGCGTCCGAACGATCCCCGGGCCTTCCTCGGCGCCGGATCGACGGAAAGAAAAAGCGCCTGAGCCCCCGAATGCGCGCCGATGGCCGCACTTCCCGTCCGAGGAGCATCGTCCCGTCAACGGGCAAGGACAAGGCGGCTTCGATGCCCGTGAGATTGCCGCCATCGGGGAGCATCCCCGGCGTTGA
>RFLL01000343.1 GCA_003693905.1 Alphaproteobacteria bacterium | reverse complement strand
CGTCGAGAGACTCCGGCCAGGTGTACTCGCCCCAGCCCGCAACCTCGGGCGCTGCCGCCCGGCGGCACGACAGCAGCACCGCGGCGGCACCGTCGCCGAACAGGGCGGTTGCGACGACGTTGCTTTTGGAGGTATCGCGACGACGGAAGGTCAGGCCGCACAGTTCCACGACCAGCAGCAGGACCAGGCTGCCGGGGGCGGCCCGCGCCATGGCCGCAGCCCGTCCCAGCCCGAGAACGCCGCCGGCGCATCCCAGCCCGAATACCGGCAGACGCGCGACATCGCGGCGAAACGGTATTTCTTCCATCACCCGGGCATCGAGACTGGGGGTCGCAATGCCGCTGGTCGAGACCGTGATCAGGGTATCGACGTCACCCGGCGCCACCCCGGCCTGCGCCAGACACCGTCGGGCGGCCTGGCTGAGAAGGTCGACCGCATGATGGACGTACAGAGTATTGCGTTCCTTCCAGCCGTGCGGGTGCCGGTACCAGTCGATCGGAACGCACGAACGCCGCGTGGCAATGCCGGCATTGTCGTAGACCGGCAACAGGCGTTCGATCGTTTCACCGCTTGCGTGAAACAGTGTGCGGGCCACCACCCGCACGTCTTCCTGGTGCAGGACATGGGGCGGGAGCGCCGTGGCGAGTGACAGCAGACGAACGGATCGCGGCATCTTCTGGCCTCTTGCGTGACGATGCTCGGAAAATCATGCGCTCGTCGGGCGGACTTGACCAGAAAACGCGACTCACGAATTTGTGCGCGGCAAGGGGGCGAGGGCATCATGCCCAGTCGTGCTGTCTGGCCTCCCCCCTCTCATCCCCCTATAGTGGCAGGGAAAGGAGGCACGCAGGGCATGAATCACGATCCGCCGGAGCGCGAATCGACGCGCAGCCGTCGCCATCGCATCGGCCTGGCGGCGCGCCTGCGCAACTATTTCCTGGCCGGCGTTCTGGTCACCGCCCCGGTCGCCATCACCTTCTGGCTGGTGTGGCAGGTCATCGGCTTCATCGATGCCCGGGTGACGCCGCTCATTCCGCCGCGCTGGAACCCGGAAACCTATCTGCCGTTCGGGATCCCCGGGACCGGGATGATCGTGGCCGTCGTCGCCCTGACTCTGATCGGTTTCTTCGCCGCCGGCTATGCTGGGCGCCTGATCATGCGCCTCGGGGAAAGCGTGGTCAGCCGCGTCCCGGTCGTGCGCAGCATCTACAGTTGGACCAAACAGGTCTTCGAGACGGTGCTGTCGCACAAGCCGACCGCGCTCAACGAGGTGGTCATGGTCGAATACCCGTGCCGCGGCGTGTGGGCGATTGGTTTCATCACCGGCCGAACCGAGGGCGAGGTCCAGGACCTGACCGCCGAAACCGTCTACAACGTGTTCATTCCGGCCACGCCCAATCCGACGTCGGGTTTCCTGCTGTTCATTCCCGAGCGCGATGTCCACCACCTCGACATGACCGTGGAGGAAGGGATCAAGCTGGTTATTTCCGGTGGCATCGTCACACCCGCCAAATTGTCCCGGCGCGCGGCCGGTGCCCGCGACGCCAGACGCCGCGAGGTCGCGCGCGAATCCGAACATGAAAAGGAAAGCGGGCGGCACCGGCTCGGCTTGGTGGCACGCTTGCGCAACTATTTCTTCGCCGGCGTTCTGGTCACCGCACCGATCGGAATCACCGTGTGGCTGACGTGGGAGTTCGTCTCCTATGTCGATTCCCGGGTGACTCCGTTCATCCCCCCGGCCTGGAACCCCGAAACCTATCTGCCGTTCGGCATTCCCGGTCTGGGTGTGCTGCTGGTGGTGAGCCTGCTGACGCTGATCGGATTTTTCGCCGCCGGCCTGGTCGGGCGTACGATCGTCTCGATGAGCGAACGGCTGCTCGATCGCATGCCGGTCATCCGCGGGGTCTACAGCGCCGTCAAGCAGATCGTCGAGACGGTGTTCCAGGATCAGTCGAAGGCCTTTCGCGAGGTGGTTCTGGTCCAGTATCCGCGCCCTGATTCGTGGGCTCTCGGGTTCATCACCGGCGAGACCGAAGGTCATGTCCAGGACCTGACGCCGCGCCAGGTGGTCAACGTGTTCCTGCCCACCACCCCCAACCCGACTTCCGGTTTCCTGCTGTTCATCCCGCGCGAGGAAATCACCGTGCTGTCGATGACGGTGGAAGAGGGGATCAAGATGGTGATCTCCGGGGGCATCGTGACACCTCCCGACCGGCGGCCGAAGCGCGCCGCGGCGAGCGATGAACCGGCCCGGCCCGGCGGCGACGACGTGGCGCGGATCGCCTGAGGGTCTTTCCGGGGCGTGCTTCTAACCTGAACGCAGATAGCGGACCGCCAGATCGCGCTCGAACAGGTACAGGAGCGTGCGCAGGGCCGGTCCCCGGGTACCGGCAAGATCCGGCTCGCGGGCCAGGATGAGCCGCGCATCGTCGCGCGCCACGTCGAGCAGGTCGCCGTGCACCGACAGATCGGCGAGGCGGAATTCGGGCAGCCCGCTTTGCCGGGTGCCGAGAAGCTCGCCGGCGCCGCGCAGGCGCAGGTCTTCCTCGGCGATGCGGAACCCGTCATCGGTCTCGCGCATGATTCGCAGCCGCGCCCGGGCGGTCTCGCCGAGCGGTCCCTGATAGAGCAGGATGCAGGTCGATTTTCCCGCCCCGCGCCCGATGCGTCCGCGAAGTTGATGAAGCTGCGCCAAGCCGAAGCGTTCGGCATGCTCGATCACCATTACCGTCGCCTCGGGCACGTCGACACCGACTTCGATCACCGTCGTGGCGACCAGAAGATCGACCGGACCTTCGGCGAACGCGGCCATTGCGGCGTCTTTCTCCCGGCTTCTGAGGCGACCGTGGATCAGCCCGACACGCGCGCCGAAGCGGGCCTTGAGCATGGCGAAGCGGTCTTCGGCCGCCGCCAGGTCGCTGTGCTCCGACTCCTCGACCAGCGGGCACACCCAGTAGACCTTGGTCCCGCGGGCAAGCGCACGGGCCACGGCCGCGACGACTTCTTCAAGGCGTTCCATGGATACCGTACGGGTATCCACCGGTTGGCGCCCGGCCGGCTTTTCGGTCAGGCGTGAAACCTCCATGTCGCCGTAGGCGGTCAGCACCAGGGTGCGCGGAATCGGCGTTGCGGTCATGACCAGCACGTCGACGCCGCGCCCCTTGGCGGCCAGGCTGAGGCGCTGATGCACGCCGAAGCGATGCTGCTCGTCGATCACCGCCAGGCCAAGATCGCGGAAGGCGACGTCATCCTGGAACAGGGCATGGGTGCCGACCGCAATCGCCGCCCGCCCGTCGGCCAGGCGCGCAAGGGCGGTGGTGCGCGCCTTGTTTTTGTCGCGTCCGGTGAGCAGCTCGACAT
>RFLL01000342.1 GCA_003693905.1 Alphaproteobacteria bacterium | reverse complement strand
CCGGCGGCCAGGCCGAGCCAGTCCCCGGGCGAGTGCGGCACCGGCAGCCCGGCCCCCAGACCGAGAACGACCAGAGCGCCGGCCAGGCCGAAAACAACCGAAGCGATACGCCACGGCCCGACCCGCTCGCCCAGAACGCCGACCGCCAAGATCGTCGCCCACACCGGCGCCAGATAGAACAGCAGCACCACCCGCACCACCTCGCCGATCAGGACGGCGTGGTTCCACAGCACCAGCATGACCCCGAACAGAGCCCCGCTGAGGAGAAAATCCCACCCGGCGCGGCGCACGCGAGCACGGCGCATCCACGCGAACGGCGCCAGTACGGCGGCGGCACTGGCAAACACGGCCAGACTCGCCCAGGCGCCATCGAGCCCGTGTGCTGACAACCAGCGCAGGGGGATCCACCACAGGCCCCAGATTACCGCCGACAACGCCACCGCGGCGGTCGGAAGCGCTTCTTTCGACAGGGTCATGCCGTCAATCCTTCGTCCCAGTAGGGCGCCGGCGCAAAGCGCATGGCAAGAAAATCCACGAACACCCGGACCTTCGGCGACAGATTGCGGTGGGCCGGATAGACCGCGTGAATGAAGGGCATGTCCGGATCGCTCCACAACGGCAGAACGCGAACCAGCCGCCCGGCACGAATATCATCTCCGCAGATGAACGTGGGCAGCAGAGCAATTCCCATGCCGCCACACGCCGCGGCCAGCAAAGTATCGCCGTTGTTGGTGCGCAGGCGTCCGCTCACGCGCACCCGCCGCACGCCGTCGGGGCCGGCGAAACGCCAGATGTTGCCGGTCTGGAGATAACTGTAAAGCAGGCAGTCGTGGGTGCGCAGATCCTCGATGTCGCGCGGCGCGTCACGGCGGGCGAGATAGGCCGGTGACGCACACAGGATGCGCCGCGACGGCGCCAGACGGCGGGCGACCAGAGTGGAATCGGCCAACCGCGCGATGCGGATTCCGACGTCGAAGCCTTCTTCCACCAGATTCACCATGCGGTCGTTGAGAACCATTTCGACCGCCAGCTCGGGGTAGCGTTCCATGAACGCCGGCAGCGCCGGACCGACGTGGCGGATCCCGAACGACATCGGGGCATTGACCCGCAACACACCGCGCGGGGCGGCGGCCAGATGGGTCACGGTGCGCGTGGCCGCCTCGGCCTCCGCCACCATGCGCTGGCAGCCCTCGTAGAAGGCTGTGCCGGCCTCGGTCAGCGACAGGCGCCGCGTGGTGCGATTGAGCAGGCGCACGCCAAGGTCCCGTTCCAGCCGGGCGATCTGCTTCGAGACCGCCGACTTGGACAGGCCCAGCGCCCGCGCCGCGGCCGAGAAACTGTGCGTCTCGACGACCCGCGCAAAGATCGCCATCGCCGTCAGACGATCGGTCGACACTTCGCCGCTCACCCCTCTCTCCGATCCCTGCCGGTCATCGCAACGTGCTCCGCGCACTCCCCGGCTTGCCGTTCTTGCAGAAAGCCCGATTATGGAATGTCCATCAGAAGAAACAAAGTAATTCCTGATACACAGATTGTTTCTGAATTCCGGAACGCTATTTTAATTGAAGGGCGTTTGCTCGCCGGCAGGTCGAGCGACACGAACGATACGGAAACCATCACGCGAAGGAGCCGCAGACGATGACCAAGGTGCTTGTGCTCTATTACAGCAGCTACGGCCATGTGGAGACCATGGCTCGCGCCGTGGCCGAGGGAGCCGCGCGCGTCGACGGCGTCGAGGTGACGGTGAAGCGGGTGCCGGAGCTGGTTCCGGAGGACGTCGCCCGGCAAAGCGGCATGAAGCTCGATCAGAGCGCGCCGATCGCGGAGCCGGACGAACTGGCGAACTATGATGCCATCATCTTCGGCACCCCGACCCGGTTCGGCAACATGGCGGCGCAGATGCGCAACTTCCTCGACCAGACCGGCGGCCTGTGGGCCAGAGGGGCGCTGGTCGGCAAACTTGGCAGCGTCTTCGCCTCGACCGCAACCCAGCACGGCGGACAGGAAACGACGCTGACCTCGTTCCACACCACCCTTCTGCACCACGGAATGATCGTCGTCGGTGTGCCTTATGCCTGTCAGGAGCTGATGAACATGTCCGAGGTCTCCGGCGGCACGCCTTATGGCGCCACCACGCTTGCCGGTGGCGACGGATCGCGGCAACCGTCGGAAAACGAGCTGGCGATCGCCCGCTATCAGGGCGAACATGTGGCCCGGATCGCCGCCCGGCTCAGCGCCTGACAGCGAGAGTGGACTCGAGGGCGATCACGATGATCGAGCGGCGCCCGTTCGATAGCCTCGGCCGATTCGAGACCGACTGGCTGTCGGCGCGCTATCATTTCAGCTTTGCAGGCTATCACGATCCGGCGCGCACCGGTCTCGGGCCTCTTGTGGTGTGGAACGACGATATCATCCGCCCCGGGCGCGGCTTCGACATGCACCCGCACCGGGACATGGAAATCATCACCTACATCCGGCGTGGCGCGATCACGCACGAGGACCATCTCGGCAATCGCGGGCGCACCGAAGCCGGCGACGTGCAGGTCATGTCGGCAGGCACCGGCATCGTGCACGCCGAGTACAATCTGGAGGAGACGCCGAGCGAGCTGTTCCAGATCTGGATCGTACCCAACCGCACGGGGGTTGCACCGCGCTGGCAGCAGCGCCGTTTCCCGAAGGCGGCACGCATCGGCGCCCTGATCCCGCTGGCCTCCGGACGCGCGGGCGACACGGGCGCCCTTCCGATCCATCAGGACGCGGCGGTCCTCGGTGCGACGCTCCATCCGGGGCAAAGCCTCATGCACCGCCTTGCTCCCGGACGCCGCGCCTACCTGGTCGTTGCCCGCGGCGCGCTCACCATCAACGGCGTTGCCGCCGCCGCACGCGACGGCGTCGCCATCGAAGGCGAGTCGGAGGTGACCATCGCCGCCGGCGATGAGGAATCGGAAATCCTGATCGCCGATCTGCCGCCGCCCGCGGATACGACCTGAAAGCGAGTGAGAAAAAAGGAGTTTGCGCCATGGCTTCGACGACCACAGACGAGCCCCGTCTCATCATTCCGGCCCTCAAGCCGATCTACGATGCACTGTCGCGCCTGTCCTATCCGATGATCCGGTTTTTCACCGGCCTGTTTCTGATGCCGCACGGGGCGCAGAAGCTGTTCGGCTGGTTCGGCGGTTACGGCCTCGAAGGCACCGGCGGCTTCATGAGCGATGCCCTCGGTCTCGAACCAGGCATCTTCTGGGCGGCGCTGGTCGGCCTTACCGAATTCTTCGGCGGCCTGTTCGTCGCCATCGGCTTTCTGACCCGCCCGGCCGCGCTCGGCATCGTCATCGTCATGGCCGTGGCCGTCTTTGCCATACACATGCCGAACGGATTCTTCTGGAATGCCGGCGGGTACGAGTATCCGCTCTACTGGGGACTGGTGGCACTGGCGATCGTCTTTCGCGGCGGCGGCGAGATGTCGGTGGACCGGACGCTGGGGCGTGAAATCTGAGGGCGGTCGGGGCAGAAACACCGGGGCAAATGTACTGAGCGAGGGACGGTCATGGGTCTGCTGATCGACGGCGTCTGGCACGATGTCTGGTACGATACCGAAAAGACCGGCGGGCGCTTCGTGCGCAGCGAATCGGTCTTCCGCAACTGGGTCACCGTCGACGGCAGCCCGGGCCCGACCGGGGAAGGCGGCTTCAAGGCGGAGCCGGGGCGCTATCACCTGTACGTT
>RFLL01000341.1 GCA_003693905.1 Alphaproteobacteria bacterium | reverse complement strand
GTGTCGATAAGGGCGCACAGGGCTTCGAGAAACCAGCGCACTTCATCCGGATCGCGCAGGCGGTAATCGGCACCGGTGGCGAGTGGACGGGGGGCGACGACGAAGCTCAGCCCGCGCCCGTGAAGGGCGGCAAAGGCATCTTCGTCGGTTTCATCGTCGCCGATGTAGATCGGCACCACATCGGGGCGATCGAGCCCCAAGGCTTCGAGCACCCACAGCAACGCCTTGCCCTTGTCCCACTCGACCGCCGGGCGCAGCTCCCACACTTTTTTGCCGCCGGTCACGCGCAGGCGCGGGTGGCGTGCGGCGACCTCGGCAACGGCGGTTCTGACCCGTGCCGCGGCCCGAGGCGGCGCAAGACGATAATGCACCGCCACGGCGGCGGTTTTGGGTTCGATCAGAACCCCGTCGATTCCGGCGACGGCGTCTCGTACCTCCCTGGCGGCGGCGCGCAGGTCGGCGGCATAGCAGGGCGCGCGCCGGTGACGCAGGGGCCGTTCCGCCGATCCGGCAATGTCGAACCCATGGCTGCCGGCGTAGATCAGGTTGTCGAGGCCGACCAGGCGGGCGACATCGCTGCGGTCGCGGCCGCTGATGATGATCACCGGGCAGCGTTCGGCCAGGGCACGCAGCGCCGTACGCGTGGCTTCGGGCAGGTGTGCCTGTTCGGGCCGCGGTGCGATCGGGGCCAGGGTTCCATCGTAGTCGAGAAAGACCGCCAGGCGCCGTCCCTTGAGCCGGTGCGCGATGTCGTCCATCGCCCGGCGTGCCAGAGGTATCCGGGCCCGTCCCCGGGGCAAACGGCCCTCATGGGCAGAAGGGGGTGCCGCCACGTCTCGAACTCCTCCCTGATCGGCCTGTCGCGTCCATGGTCGGACCGGCATGTTGCGCAGCCTATGCAGAAGGCTTTGCGATGCAAGGGCCGAGCCCCCATACCGGCGTTGCATTTTGTGCCCGAGCCTGCCTGAATCGGGAGACCCGAAGAACAGTGCAACACGGAAACGTTACGATGCATTTGCGGCGATTCGCACTGGTATTCGCACTGCTGGCCGGGGCCGCCGGCGCTCTGATGCCGGATGATGCCGTGGGCCAGTGCCAGCCCTACGGCCAGTACGTCGACAACTTCATGGAGCTTTATCCGACCGGCAGCGAGGTCGAGCGTTTTACCGGAGCCCGGGGGCAGGTCATCCTGGAGCGTCTGTTCGCCGGCGACGACAGCCGCGCGGTGGCTTTCCTGTACTCCGGGGATGGTCCCGTCACCGGCAAGCGCGGCCGCTACGTCTTCCTCATTCTGGATGATGGCGACTGCATCCTGCGTCATCAGTGGATCGACGGCGACGTCTACGATCGCATCATTGCCGAGTGAACAGGAGCCATGCCGGGGCCGTTTCCGGCAGGGCTGTCCGGACGCAAGGCCGCCGAAAACTCAGGCACGGCGGAAAACCACCGTCAGATTGTTGGCCGGCATGGCGACGGTTTCGCACAGATGCAGGGCGTGTCCACGCGCCTCGGCGGCTACCTCGTCGAGGTCGCGCACGCCCCAGGCGGGGTTGCGCTGGCGCAGGCTGCGGTCGAACGCGGCATTGCTGGCGGCGGTATGGCGGCCACCGCGGCGAAACGGACCGTAAAGAACCAGCACGGCTCCCGTCGGCAACACGATGCCGGCGCCGCGCATCAGGCCCTGGCAGGCGCGCCATGGCGCAATGTGAATCATGTTGATGCACACCATTGCCGCGACTGGAAAAGCGATACCGCCGGGCCAGTCGGGCACCGCCGTGTCCAGATCGAGCGGCGGACGGACGTTGGCGACGCCGGCGTGTGTACACCATGCGGCGATGCTGGCGCGGGCGTGCGGGTCGGGGTCGCTCGGCTGCCAGTCGAGGGCGGGTAGGGCGGCGGCGAACGCCGCGACATGCTGGCCGCTGCCGCTGGCGATTTCCAGAACGACCCCGCGCGGCGGCAGCACCCGGCGCAGGACGGCCAGAATCGGCGCCGTATTCCGTGCCGCGGCCGGCGCGTGCTGCATGGCCTCGATGCCGGGGGCGCCGCGGGTCATGTCATTGCGACTTGTTCTTCTTTTGCGCGCGCAGGGCCTCGACGAAGGCGATGATGTCGTCGATGTCCGTGGGCTGGATGGTAAATTCCTTCACGTGCGAGGGCAGCTTGGTCCACCGCGGAACATCGGGAATACGGACGAAAACCGGATGCGGGCGGCGTTCATAGAAGGTCTGGAACCGTTCCAGCCAGTCGTCGCGCCTGGCCAGCAGCGGAAAGGACGGTGTGCTGTTGATGCCGCCGTAAGGGTTGATGTCGGGGCTGATGACGTGACAGCGCGCGCAATGATGTTCGGCCAGACGACGACCGGCCTCGACATTCCCGCCGGCGGCGGCAGCGGTCGCAAACAGGGCTGCGAACAGGCCCGCGCATGGAATCACCACCACAGGCAGCCCGTTCATGCAACGACGTAGCGGACGCGCGAATCGCATCGCGACAGCCTAGCGCCGATCGCCGGCGGAGGAAACCGTGCCCGGTCGCCTTCGGTCGCGGGCGGAAACGGGACGGCGCGGCCGGGCGATCTCAGGTCAACTGACCGATTTCAGACGTCGTGCCGTCGCCCGGACCGGCGTGTGCATTTGCTCCCACTCGACCATGTAGTCGCGGGTGATCGGCAGGGTATCGACCTTCTTGGTCAACTGGATCTGCGCCACCATGTGCCCCTGGTGGCGGAAGGCGACCTCGCTGCCGGCGAGATAGAACTCCCACATGCGACAGAACCGTTCGTCGTAAAGCGCCGCCGCCCGGTCGCGGTTGGCCTGGAAGCGCTGACGCCAGTGGCGCAGCGTTTCGGCGTAATGGAGGCGCAGAATTTCAATGTCGGTGACCCACAGGTCGAGGCGCTCGGTCACCGGCAGGATCTCCGACAATGACGGGCAGTACCCACCGGGGAAGATGTACTTGCGCAACCATGGATTGGTCGTAGACGGCGGTTCGCGGTGGGCGATGGTGTGAAGCAGCGCCACGCCGTCATCGCGCAGCAGCGAACGGACGACGGTGAAAAATTCCGGATAATGCGGTACGCCGACGTGTTCGAACATGC
>RFLL01000340.1 GCA_003693905.1 Alphaproteobacteria bacterium | reverse complement strand
GTTGTAGAGAGGGGCGCCCATGGGATCGGCAAGGCCGATCACCACGTCCTTGTTCCGCGCCTTCAGATACATGCCGACCCCGGCCAGCGTGCCGCCGGTACCGACGGCACAGATGAAGGCGTCGACCTTGCCGTCGGTCTGGCGCCAGATTTCCGGCCCCGTGGTCTCGTAATGGCCTTGACGGTTGGCGACGTTGTCGAACTGGTTGGCGAAGATGGCGCCGTTGGGATTGCTGCGGGCCAGTTCCTCGCCCAGACGCCGGGCGACATGGACGTAGTTGTTCGGATCCTTGTAGGGGACCGCCGGTACCTCCTTCAGCTCCGCCCCGCACAGGCGCAGCATGTCCTTCTTTTCCTGGGACTGCGTTTCGGGGATGACGATCACGGTGCGATAGCCGCGGGCGCGCGCGACCAGCGCCAGCCCGATGCCGGTGTTGCCGGCGGTTCCCTCGACGATGGTGCCGCCGGGGCGAAGCTGACCTTTTTCCTCCGCGTCCTTGACGATGTACCAGGCGGCACGGTCCTTGACCGAGCTGCCGGGGTTGAGAAATTCCGCCTTGCCCAGAATTTCGCACCCCGTGCGTTCGGATAGGCGACGCAGGCGGATCAGTGGCGTGTTGCCGATGGTGTCGACGAAACCGTCCCGAATATTCATGATCTTGAGGTCCGTAAGTGCGCACATGGCAGAAGCGGTGCAAGGGCCGGCAGACTAGCCCCCGGGCTCCGCTCTCTCAAGGGTCGGTCCGTCAGGAAGCGCCGTCGTCGGCGTTCGGCCAGTCGCGCCGCAGCCGCGGCCGGTTGAGCGCCAGCCACTGCAGGGCGATCAACGCCGTGGCGTTGACAATGCGCCCGGCGGCCAAGTACGCCAAGGCCTCGTCCGCCGGGACGACAAAGGCGCGGATGTCCTCGTGCTCGTCGGCAACGCCGTGATAACCGCCGAGGCCGGCGCTGTCGGTGCGGCCGCAGAACAGTTGTACGGTTTCCGACATGACGCCGGGGCTGACCAGGACCTTGGCGATGGGGATCAGCGCCTCGACGCGGCAACCGGCTTCCTCCATGGCTTCGCGCCGGGCCACCTCGTGCGCGCTTTCGCCGGGTTCGATGATGCCGGCGACGATCTCGATCAGCCACGGATCCATCCCTGCGGCGAAGGCGCCGATCCGGAACTGCTCCACCAGCACCACGGCATCGCGGACCGGATCGTACGGCAGAACGGCGGCGGCGTGGCCGCGCTCGAAACATTCGCGGCTCATTTCCCCGCTCCAGCCGCCGTCGAAGCGGCGATGGCACAGGCGATAGCGATCGACGCGGAAGTAGCCCCTATAGGGTGACGTGCGTTCGATGATCTTGACGCGCGGGTCGGAAAATTCTGCCATGACTGAAGCTAATACTCCTTTTATCTCAAGTTGTTATGGAAACTAACTCAGATTTTAATATAGGGTCAGTCGAGATCGCCGCGTTGTGCGCGGGCCGGTTCGGATCTCGGGCCGGGCACCGGCGCCACAATCTCTCGGAGGCGGACCTGGAGCAAGCGGACAGATTTGGAACACTCTCGAGTAGCGGGCCACGGCCCCTTGCCTGGCCGCGGCGAACGTGGTGCGATCGCACGGGCAAGATCGACGGGGGCGAGAATGGTGCGACGCAGCGAAAAACTGACCTTTCCGGGCAGCAGCGGAGAGCTTCTGGCGGCGCGGCTCGACCTGCCCGAGGGGCCGCCGCAGGCTTACGCCCTGTTCGCACACTGTTTTACCTGTACCAAGGACATCACGGCAGCGGGGGAGATCGCCGGTGGTTTGGCCCGGCGCGGCATTGCGGTGCTGCGTTTCGACTTCACCGGGCTCGGCCACAGCGACGGCGAATTCGCCAACACCAACTTCTCCTCCAACGTCGCCGATCTGGTCAAGGCAGCCGATTACCTGCGGGCCACGCACGCCGCCCCGCGCCTGCTGATCGGCCACAGTCTGGGCGGCGCGGCGGTGCTGGCGGCGGCCGCGCAGGTGCCCGAGGCAACGGCGGTGGCGACCATTGGTGCACCGGCGGATCCTGCCCACGTGATGGCGCATTTCACCGCTGCCCGGGCCGAAATCGAAGCCCGCGGCGAGGCCGAAGTGCTGCTTGCTGGACGGCCGTTCCGGATCAGAAGGCAGTTTCTTGAAGATATCGCCGGCCACAGGCTGGAAGCCGCCGTCGCCAATCTGCGCAAGGCGCTGATCCTGTTTCACGCCCCGCGCGACGCCATTGTCGGGATCGACAACGCGACCCGCATTTTTACGGCCGCCAAGCACCCCAAGAGCTTCATTTCGCTCGATGATGCCGATCACCTGTTGAGTCGACGCGCCGATGCCGCCTATGTCGCCGCGGTTCTGGCGGCATGGGCCAGCCGCTATCTCGCGACGGCGGCAGAGGAGGGGGCCGCTGACCCTGCCGGCTCTTCCGGGGCTGGTGCGGAAACGGCGCCGGGGCAGGTTCTCGTCCGCGAGGCCGGCACCGGTCGCTTCGCCCAGGACATCGTTGCCGGGCGTCACCGGCTGCGGGCCGACGAACCGGCGTCCGTCGGCGGCGACGATACCGGACCCGGCCCCTATGACCTTCTGCTCGCTGGCCTTGGCGCCTGCACCGCGATGACCCTGCGCATGTACGCCGATCGCAAGGGATGGACGCTGGGGCGCATCTCGGTGGCGCTGACCCACGAAAAGATCCATGCTCAGGACTGCGCCGACTGCGAAACCAGACAGGGGCGCGTAGATCACATCGTACGCCGTCTTCACATTGCCGGCGAGCTGACCCCGGAACAACGGAGCAAGGTCCTGGAAATTGCGGATAAATGCCCGGTCCACCGCACTTTGACCGGAGAAATCAAAATCGACACGGACTTGGACCGGACAGAATAGGGATGAACGCCATGTCTCTTTCCGCTCAAAGCAAACAGGGTCGCATATATCGTAGAGATTGTCGTGCACGCACAACTTGAAAGTGACGCCGTGGGATAAATTCTGCTAGGCTTCACGCAAGTAAATATAACAACGGTCACGACTCCGGAATCATCATTGACGGATCGCCGGATTCGGCGACCGCAAATCCGGGGAGGGAGGCGCGACAGACGTGTTTCTGCGACGTGCAGTATTCTGTTCAGACCGACCGACGGCGGCAGGCCGGAAGGTGGCTTCTGGCGCCATGTCGCTGCTTGGAATCCGGTGACCTTCTTGTCGGTTCGAACGCGTGCGAAAGCTCCGTGCGGCCCGTGGCGCAGGCGCGGGTGCTACGCCTGCGCGGGGGTGCGGGCGCTGGCGAATACGCGGATATTGGCTCCGCCGGATGTCCGCGCGGCGGGTCCGTCGCATGCGTCACATCGACGCCGATCCCGGACCGGATCGGGGGCTTGCTCGGGATTCCGCAGATTGTTCGATTGCCACATTCACTTGCCACCTGCCACCGCCGGGGCGCTGTGCTGACGCCTCTGCAAGACCCGAATGCATGCAAGGGAGACGATGCATGACGAAGGAACTGAAAGACGAATCTGGAAAACGTATCCACCCCTACGTTCCGGAGCTGTGCGAGCAGCTTCGCAAGGGCGAGGTCGACCGGCGCGAGTTTCTGCGCACGGTCACGCTGCTCGGCGTCTCGGCCGGCGCTGCTTATGCCATGGCGGGCAGGATTCTGGGCGAACCGGTCACCAAGCAGGCGATCGCGGCGGAAACGCCGAAACGCGGCGGCGTGTTCCGTTCGTCGATGCAGGTTCAGGAGATGACCGATCCGGCGACCTTCGACTGGACGCAGAAATCGAACGTCGCGCGCCATATCGTCGAGTATCTGTGCCGCACCGGCGCCGACAACATTACCCGGCCGTATCTGGCCGAAAGCTGGGAGGCCTCCGACGACCTGAAAACCTGGACCCTGAAGCTGCGCAAAGGGGTCAAGTGGTCGAACGGCGACGATTTCAACGCCGACGACGTCGTGTTCAATTTCAAACGCTGGCTCGATCCCAAGACCGGCTCGTCGAACATCGGTCTGTTCGCCGGCATGGTCGAAGAGGTCGATACCGGCAAGAAGGATGACAAAGGCAATCCGATCAAGACCAAGCGCATGATCGAAGGCGCCGTGGAAAAGGTCGACAGCCATACCGTGCGCCTGCATCTGTCGCGTCCGGAGCTGGCAATTCCGGAAAACCTGTACAACTACCCGACCGCCATCGTGCATCGGCGCTTTGAAGAAGAAGGCGGCGATCTGTCGAAGAACCCGGTCGGCACCGGCGCCTTCACCTTGGCCGAATTCCGGGTCGGGGAGCGTGCGGTCCTGAAACGCCGCGGCGGTTACTGGGACGACGAGCCCTATCTTGACGAGATCCGCTACATCGACCACGGCGACGATCCCTCGGCCGGCGTGGCGGCCCTGGCGTCGGGGCAAGTCGATCACGTCTACGAGATCGACGTCTCGCAGATCGACCTCGTCTCGCGGCTGCCCAATGCCGTCCTGAACGAAGCCGTTACGGCCCAGACGGCGGTCGCGCGCATGCAGGTGGACAAGGAGCCGTTCACCGACATCCGCGTGCGCCGGGCGATCCAGGCCTGCATCGATCACGCCAAGATTCTCGAACTGGCGCATCGCGGCCGCGGCGCACCGGCAGAGGATCACCATGTGTCTCCGATTCATCCCGAATACGCCAAACTGCCGCCGCAGAAGCAGGACTACGCGCTGGCCAGGAAACTGCTGGCCGAAGCCGGCTACGGCGACGGGCTGAAGATCAAGATCGATCTGAAGGCCACGCCGGCGTGGGAACTGGCGGCGGTGCAGGCGCTGAAGGAGCAGCTCAAACCGGCCGGCATCGAGCTCGACCTCAACGTCATGCCGGGTGCCCAGTATTGGGAGGTCTGGGACAAGACGCCGTTCGGTTTTACCGCATGGACGCATCGGCCGCTTGGCGTCATGGTTCTCAACCTCGGCTATCGCTCTGGCGTGCCGTGGAACGAGAGCCACTACAACAATCCCGCCTTCGACAAGGCTCTGGACGAGGCAACCGGCACGCTCGACGTCAACGAGCGGCGCAAGAAAATGGAGGTCGTCGAGAAGATCCTCCAGGATGATGCGGTGATCGTGCAGCCGCTGTGGCGCGCCGTGTTTACGGCGACGAGCAAGAAGGTGCGCGGGTATCAGACCCACCCCACCTTCTATCATCAACTCAACAAGGTCTGGATCGCCTGATGTCCGGGACGCCGGCCGCACGCGTCTTCGCGCGCGGCCGGCGCGCTGCGGATACCGTTTTCACCCGGCTTTGCTTTCGATCGGGGAGGAAGCCGTAGATGTCCATCTTCATCGTCCGCCGTCTGGGCACCATGGCCCTGACCATGATCGTAGTGTCGCTGCTGCTGTTTCTTCTCCTTGAAATCAACGTCGAAGGCGTGGCGATCAAGGTCCTGGGGCCCTATACCTCCGAAGAGCAGCGCAATATCTGGCTCGAACAGCACGGCTACTTCCGTCCCGTCTATATCCGCTATTTCGAATGGCTGGGCCACTTCATCACCGGCAATTTCGGCGAGTCCGTACGCTTCAAGACCGCGGTTTCGGACGTGCTGTGGCCGCGCCTTGGCAATACCGGGATCCTGGGGCTGGCGACCATGATGGTGGTCGTGCCGCTGTCACTGGCGCTCGGCGTTCTTGCGGGCATGCGGGAAGGCTCGCGGCTTGACCGCGTCATTTCGGTGACCTCGATCATCACCACCTCGGTCCCTGAATTCGCCAGCGCCGTGCTGCTCTCGGCGGTGTTCGTCTTCTATCTCGACCTGCTGCCGGGGACGAGCAGCATGAGCGACGGCTTCAGCCTGGTTCAGCTCGTCCTGCCGGTGATGGTTCTGGTGCTCTACGATTTCGGCTATGTGACGCGCATGACGCGGGCCTCGATGGCCGAAGTCATGATGACCCATTACATCCGCACCGCGATCCTGAAGGGATTGCCGTACAAGACGGTGATCATGCGTCATGCGCTGCGCAACGCCCTGATCGCGCCGTTTACGGTCATCATGCTGCAGATCAACTGGCTGCTGTCGGGCGTGATCGTGGTCGAGTTCTTTTTCGCCTACAAGGGCTTTGGCGCACTGCTGCTGGAGGCTTCGCTCAATCAGGACATTTTCCTGATCGAAGCCTGCGCCATGATCGCCGTGTTCGTTGCCGTCACGACGCAGACTCTGGCCGACCTCGGATATACCTACCTCAATCCGCGTATCCGGTTTGCCTAGGGAGGGACGCCCATGACCGATATTGCAGCACCGGTACCGGCGCGGGAACCCACGCTCCTGCGATTGCTGAAGGGGATCCTGCTTCTGCGTGAAAGCACGGTCGGCATGATCGGTGCCGGCCTGGTGCTGTTCTGGGTTCTGATGGCGATTTTTGCGGACCTCATCGCACCGTTTCCTCCCAACGCCACCATCTATCCGCTGGCAATGCCCGGCACCACGGTTCCCGAAATCGGGACCTTCTGGCTCGGCACCGATCACATCGGCCGCGATATCCTGTCGCGGATCATTCACGGCTCGCGTCAGGTTCTTCTCTATGCGCCGCTGGCCACGTTCTGTGCTTACATGGTCGGGATTCCGATGGGCCTGGCGGCCGGATACCGACGCGGGATGACCGACGACGTGCTGTCGTTCATCGCCAACGTCATCCTGTCGTTTCCGGTTCTCGTTCTCTATATCATCATCATCGCCACGATCGGCGCATCGGCAGCCAATATCGTGATCGCGGTGACATTCGCTTCGGCGCCCGGCATCTTCCGGATCGTGCGTGGCCTGGTGCTCGATCTGCGCAACCGCGAATACGTATTTGCTGCGGAAACGCGCGGTGAAACACCATGGCGGATCATGCTGATCGAAATTCTGCCCAACGCGCGCGGACCGTTGATCGTCGATGCCTGCCTGCGCGTCGGTTATGTGATCATCACCATCGGCGTGCTCGGATTTCTCGGTCTCGGTCTACCGCCGCCCGATCCCGACTGGGGCGGCATGATCAACGAGACCCGCCAGATGGCGATGACGTTTCCGCACATGACGGTGTTCCCGTGCATCGCGATTTCGTCGCTGGTGCTTGGTTTCAATCTTCTCGCCGACGGCCTGCGGGAAGTGTCCTTGCGCGACTGAGGGGCGCGACATGGTTGTATCGACCCGATTGCAAGATTACGACGGCCCGATTCTCGAATGCCGGAATCTATCCATATCCTATTTCACCCGGGCCGGGGAAATCCCCGCCGTCGTTGATTTCAACTTGACCCTGAACAAGGGCGACAGCGTCGGGCTGGTCGGCGAATCGGGTTGCGGCAAATCGACCGTGGCGATGGCCATCATGCAGTACCTGGGCAACAACGGCGGCATCGTCGGTGGCGAGGTGATCTACAAGGGAATCGACCTGGCGAGCCTGAGCCGGGAAGAGCTGCGTCAGTTGCGCGGCAACGAGATCGCCATGATCTATCAGGAGCCGATGGCCGCCCTGAACCCGAGCATGCGCCTCGGCCAGCAGCTCATGGAAGTGCCGCTGTGCCACGAGGAGATCACCGAGAAGGAGGCCTACGAACGCGCGGTGGAGATTCTGGCGGCGGTCAATCTGCCCGACCCCGAACGGGTGATGAACTCCTACCCGCATCAGATTTCCGGCGGCCAGCAGCAGCGTGTCGTCATTGCCATGGCCCTGCTGTCGAACCCGTCGCTGCTGCTTCTCGACGAACCGACAACGGCGCTCGACGTCACGGTGGAAGCCGGCATCGTCGAGCTGATCGGCCAGATCGCCGAGCGCTTCGACACCTCGATGATCTATATCTCGCACAATCTGGGTTTGATCCTGGCGACCTGCGACCGGGTGAACGTGATGTATTCGGGGGTCGTCGTCGAACACGGCACGGTCGAAGAGGTGTTCGACCACATGCGCCATCCCTATACCAAGGGGCTGTTCAGTTGCATTCCGTTGCCGGGAGCCGACAAAACGGCGCATCCGCTGGTTCCGATCCGCGGCCAGCTTCCGCTTCCCCATGAACGCCCGGTCGGGTGCTATTTTGCGCCGCGATGCGATTTCTTCCAGGAAGGTGTGTGTGACCGGGCGATCGAGCGCGGAACCATTCCCATGGCCACCGTCGACGATCGTTCGGGTCACGAGGTGCGGTGTCTGCGCTGGCAGGAGATCGACTGGGAAAGCTATCGTCCCGAGGGGTTGAGCGGAGAAAGCGTCACCTCGGGCGAGGTAGTGCTGTCGGTTCGCGAAATGCGCAAGTATTATGAACTTGCCGACAATTCCCTGGTGGCCTTGATCCGCGGCAAACGGGTCCGCTACGTCAAGGCCAATGAACGCATCTCCTTCGATGCCCGCGAGTGCGAGACGGTCGCGATCGTCGGTGAATCGGGCTGCGGCAAATCGACATTCGCGAAAGTGCTGATGGGGCTGGAGACGGCAAGCGACGGCGAGGTCGTCTTCAAGGATCAGGAGATCGGCAAGCTGCCGGTTCAGAAGCGCTCGCCGGCGCAAATCGGCTCGATGCAGATGATCTTCCAGAACCCCTTCGACACCCTCAATCCGAGCCATACCGTTGGGGCGCAACTGGCGCGGGTGATCAAGAAATTCGGTGTGGAAACGGACAAGGACAAGATTCAGGAACGGGTCATCCAGCTCCTCGATCTTGTCAAGCTGCCGCGCGAGTTCGCCCGCCGCCGTCCGCGCCAGCTCTCCGGCGGTCAGAAGCAGCGTGTCGGCATCGCCCGTGCGTTCGCGGGCAATCCGGCCATGGTGGTCGCGGACGAGCCGGTCTCGGCGCTGGACGTCTCCGTTCAGGCGGCGATTACCGGCCTGCTGATGGAAATTCAGCGCAGCTATCGCACCACGCTTCTGTTCATCAGCCACGATCTCAGCCTGGTGCGCTATCTGGCCGACCGGGTCGTCGTCATGTACCTCGGTCAGATCATGGAGCAGGGGACCACCGACGAAGTATTCTCGCCGCCGTACCACCCCTATACGGAAGCTCTGCTGTCGGCCGTGCCGATCGCCGATACGTCGATAGAAAAGAAGCGGATCATCCTCGAAGGCAACCTGCCCAGCGTGATGAACCCGCCCAGGGGGTGCCCGTTCCACACCCGGTGTCCGCGCAAGATCGGCCGCATTTGCGAGGCCGAGCCACCGCCGTTCGTGGAGGCGGCCCCCGGGCATGTCATTCTGTGCCATATTCCGATGGACGAATTGCGCAGGGTCGATCCGGTCTTCGTCCAGACGGCGAAGGACAAATCGGCCGCCGAATGAGAAAGGCGCCGCCGCGTCGAGCAGAGCGGAATCGCGGAATACAGCTCTGCCGGGCCATGCCTTCGCCGTGCGTTAACGGCTGAACGTCATACTGGATCGTCATAGCGAACCGGGACAGGATGAGGCCGTGGCGGCAGCGGGTCGCGGCAGAACGGGACTGTCTCATGCCGGCCCGGGTGGGCGCGATGGCGATGAGCGGGACTGGCATCATGGTTCGACTTGCGACTTGCACGGGAGCGACGGGGGTAACGGGATCGACAGGGGCGCTGGGCGACCTGGTTGCGCGCTGTCGCGGCGCGGCGCGGCGTGGACGCGGCATCGCAGTGGTCATGCTTGGGGTGATGGTGCCTCTGGCAGCCGGAATCGCAAAGGCCGGCGCCGCAGAATGCTGGCGTGGCTGGGGCTATTGGATCGATGCCCGCACCCGGGCCTACAAAAGCGAGGAACTTCTTCTGGTCAGCCGCGCCGGCGTCGACTGGGCCCCGAGCCGCCCGGTGGTCCTGTTCGTTCTCGACCGGGCGAGCGGGCGCATCGCGGCCGATGTCGGGCCGATTACGGTGATCCCGCTTGATCCGCGCGTCTATTACCGCGGTACCACGAACTATGTCGATGCCGTGGCCGAGGTGGCAGGCTCGCCGGACCGGATGGTGTTCGGCTTGAGCCATGTCGCACCGCCCTCGGCGCCGCTGGCACGGCTCGAAGCCTTTACCGCCTGGGCCTGCGGGCGTGGCGAGGAAGCCCGCGCGCCCTGATCTGCCGGACTGGAGAACCGACAGTATCCGGCACCCGTTGTCGTGGCGCGGGACACGCGGGGCGTCGGTCATGAATGCCGATCGTGGACGCCGGGACGGGCGATTTCATTGGTCTCGCAAAGAAAACTTAAGGCGTTTGTGGTGTTCTGAACGTCCACACGACGTAACCGCCACCTCAGGTAGAGAACGGCATCATGAATTCGGTTTATGCGTTTACCGGCCTGATCACGGTCGTCGGGGCGATCGTCGCCCTGATCATCGCCTGTCACCTTGAGCGCCGTTCCTTGCGAACACGGCGCGGGGGCTATGAGGACGAGCAGCTTTCAATGAAGCGGACGGGCCTCACGCCGCACAATCACAACGGCTGAACGCACGCACGGCTGGCGGCTCCGGGGGAGCGCCGGTCGCCGTCGGAACGGAACCCGCGCTACTCGAACAGGGCGTTGATGTCTTCCTGCGAGATGCCCTGATTGGGCAGTTGCGGGCCGGACATCAGGCCGTCATCGCCGGATTGTGCATTTTCCGGCACCGGCAGCTCCATGAAGGCTTCGGCCCCCCAGATGTTGATCAGAGCCAGCACCCGCTCCTCGATATAGCGGATCGTCTTGACCACCTTGGTGATGCGCTGCCCGGTGATGTCCTGGAAGCTGCAAGCTTCGAAAATCTTGATGATTTCGTTGGCGATCTGTTCGCTGATTGCCAGTACGTCTTCGTCGTCGGGATGAAGCGCGGCAATGCGGCGTATCATGCCCTCGATCCGCTCGCTGGCGGAGAGAATATCCTCGGTCGAAGTCTCTGTCGCCACCACGATGGCATCCAGTTCGTTCGTTGCCGTCAGCATGCGGTCGTCATCGGTCTTGGGATGCTTGATCGAGGCGATTTCCATTTTGGCCCGCCCGATCATGCGCACCATCTGGGCGATTTCGATGCGGGCGGCGATGGCTTCCTTGGTGTCCGTTACCGGGTTGGTGTTGGAAACGGAAGCGTCCGGCCGTGTCCCCAGGGCCGCTGCCGAGGGGACGGCTTCTTCCAAGGCGGCGATTTCGTCGCGCAGCTCCATGATCGCGCGGTACAGATCGGCGTTGGAAATTTCGTCCGGTTTCGCCAGGCGCCGCAACCGGCGCTGACGCTCAACGCTGAACTCTTTGACGACGTTGGAACGACGCATGAAGGGATACTCCTTGGACGAACGCTCGCTCTCTCCGGCCGGTGGAAGAACGACCGGCGAGGGTGGTACGGGGTATGCCTCATGAATCCCTGATAAATCCTAAGATTTGATAAATCGCGACACAGGATGAAGCAGAATCCAGAAAACGTCCCTCATGTCACGTGAAAGCAATGTACTTTTCACATGACACGTAATGTAAATTTTTATCTTTATTTATATTTTCTCC
>RFLL01000030.1 GCA_003693905.1 Alphaproteobacteria bacterium | reverse complement strand
GCCTTGCGCTCGTTGCCCCGACCGAGGCCGATCACGAACAGGATGTCGAGCGCGATATTGAGGCCGTTGAGCCCCAGTTGCAGCATCAGGGTCGTCGTCGCCCGCCCGGTGCCGAGCAGCCAGCCCAGCACCACATAGTTGATGAGCGTGGCCGGGGCGCTCCAGATGCGGATCGCGAAATAGAGCCGTCCCAGATCCTCGACCTCGGCACTGGCATCGAGGATTGCGAAGGCGATCCAGCCCAGAGGCACCTGGATCGCGGTCAGGATGCCGCCCAGGGCAACGGCCAGGATCGCCGGGCGCAGAAAGGCGGCGCCGAGTTCGTCTTCGGCGCCGGCACCGAAGGCCTGCGCGGTGAAGCCGGTCGTGCCCATGCGCAGAAACCCGAAGCCCCAGTAGATCACGCTGAAGATCACCGCGCCGATGGCGACGGCACCGATGTAGGCGGGATCGGGCAGACGGCCCATGACCGCGGTGTCGACGGCGCCGAGCAACGGTGTCGACAGGTTGGACAGAATGATCGGGCCGGCAAGCCGCCAGATCCGGGCGTGCCAGCCACGATCGCGCTTACGCGCCGCGCCGTGGCGGCGGGAGGATGCCGGATCCGGCACCGGATCCGGGGATCGTTCCGGTTCGTGCGATTTTTGCGAGGGGATTTCCTGCGGGGGGACTGGGCGAGACGGCGGCATTGGGCTATGACGGTTGCTCAGGCGGGCGCGCGGCCGCGCCGCCCGGCGATCATAGGGGCAGCGTGGCGGTGCGAGCAATGCGGGGGCCGCGCAACGGGCGGGTCGTTGTGTGCTCGCGATGGCACGAAGGGGCGCTGCGGGATACCATCCGTCGACCGGTCGCCAAGGGCGGGCGGGAATAAAATCAGGCAGAAGTCAAGGGGAGAGGGAGAAACGGGCGCCATGACGATCGAGCATCCATACCTGTTGTTTCTGGGCGATGCCGCGGATCCGCTGGCGGCCAAGACGGCCCAGGGCGTGGCCCACTGGCGGCCGGAGTGGTGTCTGGGGCAGTTCCGTCTGCCGGGGTGCCGGGCCGATATCGGTCTGCCCGACATGACGCTGGAGGAAGCCGCGCGTGCCGGTGCGCGCACACTGGTCGTCGGTGTCGCCAACCGCGGCGGCGTTCTGGCGCCGACCTGGGTGGCGGCTCTAGAGACGGCACTTCGCCTCGGCATGGACATTGCTTCGGGGCTGCACAACCGGCTCGGCGATGTGCCTGCCTTGGCGGCGCTGGCGGCCGAGCACGGCCGGCGCCTGATCGACGTGCGCCATCCGACCCGCACGTTCGAGGTCGCCAACGGGCGCAAACGTCCGGGCAAACGTCTGCTGACCGTTGGCACCGATTGTTCGGTAGGCAAGATGTACACCGCGCTGGCGATTGAAAAGGAAATGCGCGCCCGTGGCATGAAGGCGGATTTCCGCGCCACCGGGCAGACTGGAATCCTGATCGCCGGCGACGGCGTTTCCGTCGATGCCGTCGTCGCCGACTTCATTTCCGGTGCCGTGGAGTGGCTGAGCCCGGCCAACGATCCCGACCACTGGGACGTGATCGAAGGGCAGGGCTCGTTGTTCCACGCCTCCTTTGCCGGGGTCAGTCTCGGTCTGCTGCATGGCGCCCAGCCCGACGCCCTGGTCCTGTGTCACGAGCCGACCCGCACCCACATGCGCGGCCTGCCCGACTACGGCGTGCCCGATCTCAAGGTCTGTCTGGAAGCCAACGAGGCTGCGGCCCGCCTGACCAATCCGGCGGCGCGCTGCGTCGGCATTTCGGTCAATACCTCGCAGATGGCCCCGGAGGCGGCGGCCGACCTCCTGGCCCGGATTTCCGACGATCTCGGCCTGCCCACCGTCGACGCCTTCAAGGATGGCGTGGCGCCGATCGTCGATCGTCTGATCTAGCCAAGGACGGGCGATGACAACCACCGGCACCTCGGTCCCGACCGGCGGCACCAACCCGCCACTGGTTCTCGACGTGCGCGAGGAGGTGTGGCCGTACCGGAGCGCCTTCACGATATCGCGCGGCACCCGCACCGAATCGCGCGTCGTCGTGGCCCGCCTCAGCCTCGACCTCGGCAACGGGCGCACGGTGAGCGGCCGCGGCGAATGCATGCCCTATCCGCGCTACGGCGAAAGCGTCGAAGGGGTCATCGCCACCATCGAATCGCTGCGTCCGGCGCTGGCCGCCGGTCTCGATCGCGCCGGTCTGCAGGAGGCTCTGCCACCGGGTGCGGCACGCAATGCGCTCGATTGCGCATTCTGGGACCTGGAGGCCAAGCGCAGCGGCCGACGGGTGTGGCAGCTTGCCGGCCTGCCGGCGCCGGAACCGGTGACGACGGCCTATACCCTGTCGCTCGATGCGGCCGAGGCGATGGGCCGCGCTGCGGCGGCCGAGGCCGATCGTCCGGTGCTCAAGCTCAAGCTGTCGGGACCGCACGATCTGGCCCGCGTCGAAGCGGTGCGCGCCAACGCGCCGGGCGCGCGCCTGATCGTCGATGCCAACGAGGGCTGGTCGGTCGAGGATTACGTGGCCCTGGCGCCGCGGCTGGCGGCGCTGGGGGTGGCGCTGATCGAGCAGCCGCTGCCGGCCGCCGACGATGCCGCGCTTGCCGTGCTGGATCGCCCGGTACCGGTATGTGCCGATGAATCGTGCCATGACACCGCCTCGCTTGCCCACCTCGCCGGGCGCTACGACGCCATCAACATCAAGCTCGATAAGACCGGCGGTCTGAGCGAGGCGCTGCGGCTCAGGCGGACAGCGCAGGAACGCGGCTTTGCGATCATGGTCGGCTGCATGCTCGGTACCTCGCTGGCCATGGCGCCGGCGGTGCTGGTGGCCCAAGGGGCGCGCGTGGTCGATCTCGACGGGCCGCTGCTGCTGGCGCGCGACCGCGATCACGGTCTGCGTTACGAGGGCAGCCTGCTGCACCCGCCGGCGGCGGCCCTGTGGGGCTGAGCCCGTTTTTTCCCAGCAAGACGAAGAAGATACAGGAAGATACAGACGGAAAGGACGCGATACCCGTGAGCGAACAGAACGAACAAACCGAACAGAACGACCAGCACGATCAGGCCATCCCCACGTTCGTCGCCCATCTCGAATGCTCGATGACCGGCGAACGCTACGAGGCCGGGCGCGTGCATGGCCTGTCCAGGGCCGGCCGACCGCTGCTGGTGCGCTACGATCTGGCGGCGCTGGCCAAGGCGGCGAGCAAGGAGGTGCTGGCGGCCCGCGACGGCGGTTTCTGGCGCTACCGGGAGTTCCTGCCGGTGCGCCGAGCCGAAAACGTGGTCAGCCTGGGCGAGGTGATGACACCGCTGGTCGCGCTGCCGCGCATGGCCGCGGACCTCGGCGTCACGGGCGGCGAGATCCTCGTCAAGGATGAAGGACGACTGCCGACAGGCTCGTTCAAGGCCCGCGGCCTGGCCCTTGCGGTGGCGATGGCCAAGGAACTGGGCCTGACCCACCTGGCGATGCCGACCAACGGCAACGCCGGAGCCGCGATGGCCGCCTACGGCAGCCGCGCCGGCCTGCGCACCACCGTGTTCTGTCCCGACGATACGCCGGAAATCAACATCTCCGAGATCGCTTTGCAGGGGGCCAGAGTCTACCGCGTCAACGGCCTCATCAACGACTGCGGCAAGATCGTCGGCGAAGGCAAGGCCGCGACCGGCTGGTTCGATCTTTCGACGCTGAAGGAGCCGTACCGGATCGAGGGCAAGAAGACGATGGGGCTGGAACTGGCCGAGCAGCTCGGCTGGGACGTGCCCGACGTCATCTTCTATCCGACCGGCGGCGGCACCGGGCTGATCGGCATGTGGAAGGCGTTTGCCGAGCTGGAGGCGATCGGCTGGATCGGGTCCAGGCGGCCGCGCATGGTCGCGGTTCAGGCCAGCGGCTGCGCCCCTATCGTCAAGGCGTTCGAGGCCGGCGAGGAACACGCCCCGCTGTGGGAAAACGCCCACACGGTGGCGGCCGGGATCCGGGTACCGGTGGCCGTCGGCGATTTTCTGATCCTGCGGGCGGTGCGCGAAAGCGGCGGCTTTGCTATCGCCGTCGACGACGAAGCCATCATCGCCGCCCGCGACGAGGTGGCGGCGCGCGAAGGCTTCCTGATGTGCCCGGAAGGGGCGGCGACCTATGCCGCCTACAAGCAGGCCTTGGCCGACGGGCGGGTGGCGAAGGACGAACGGGTGGTGCTGTACAACTGCGCCACCGGGCTCAAGTATCCGATGCCGCCGGTGACGGCGCGCCTCGACCGTACCGGGCCGATCGACTACGCCGCCCTTTGAAGCCGCCTGCTGTGCCCGGTTACTGTGGCCGTTGCCGTTGCCGTTGCCGTTGCCGACGGCGGTCGCGGCGCGGTCGCCGGGGACGGCAGAAATGCCGCTTCAGGCGTTCGCTCCCGCACGTTGCCGTTTCGCGCAGCAGGCGCACCAGCTCGCCGGCGGCACCGTCGGGGTCGGGCGCGTCGGCCAGACCGTAACGTTGCAACAGGACGCGCGCTGCTTCGGCTGGGGCGATGTCACCTTCGAGGCGCAGCAGCCATGACAGGAGAGCGTCTTCGGCCGGCCCGGTGAATTCGGTGCCCATGTCCAGAATCTCG
>RFLL01000339.1 GCA_003693905.1 Alphaproteobacteria bacterium | reverse complement strand
CGTCAAAGATGAAAAGTTTGACCTCCCGCGTAAGGCTCTTGGCAAGAAGAACTTTCTGCTGATTGCCGCCCGAAAAGTGATCGACCAGACGTTCGATCTTCAGCGGTTGCAGGTTCAGGCGCTTTGCCAGCGCGTAAACCCGTGTCGCCTCGGCACGTCGGCGCAGGAACGGGCCACGGGAGAAGGTCGGCAGCGACAGGGCCGGCAGGGCGATGTTTTCGCGCACGCTGCGCATCATCATCAGGCCTTCATCACGCCGATCGGGAGGAATGTAGAACAGTCCGCGGTTCAGCATCTGACGCGGCGACAGGCCGGTGACCTCTTCGCCGGCGAAGACGACACGCCCACGCGCTACGGGTACCAGGCCGAAGCAGGCGCGCCCGACCTCGGATTTGCCCGATCCGACCAAGCCCGCCAGACCGACGATTTCGCCGCGCCGAACGGTCATCGAAATGTCACGTACGGTTCCGTCGAGCGCGCTCAGAGCTTCAATTTCAAGCGTGGTTTCGCCGCGGCGGAAGCGGATGTCCGGGAAAATCTGCTCGATCAGACGGCCGGTCATCAGACGAACCAGCTCGTCTTCGGGGGTCCGGGCGTCGACCGTTGCGACGTAGCGGCCGTCGCGAAGCACCGTGATCCGGTCGCCGATGCGGCGAATCTCGCTCATCCGATGGGTGATGTAGATGATGCCGACTCCTTGGGCCTTGACCTGCTCGATCAGGGTGAAAAGCTGCTCGGTCTCGCGGTCGGTCAACGACGCGGTGGGCTCGTCGAGGATGAGCACCGAAAGGTCGGTACAGAAGGCCTTGGCGATTTCGACCATCTGCTGTTCGGCGCGGCTGAGAAAGGCGACGCGCTGGGTCGGGCGCAATGGAAAGCCGAGGCGTTTCAGGATATCCGCCGCCCCCTGATGCAGCGCCGCCTTGTCGAGCACGCCGAAAGAGGTTTTTTCCGCGCCCAGAAACAAATTCTGTTCGACCGTAAGCTGCGGCACCAGGGAGAATTCCTGGAACACCGCACTGATGCCAAGCGAACGCGCATGATGAACGGAGGCCAGCTCGACCGCTTCGCCACGGCAGAGGATTCTGCCGCCGTCCGGGCGCAGGGCGCCGGCGATGATCGAGATCAGCGTCGATTTGCCGGCGCCGTTTTCTCCGAAAAGAACGTGCACTTCGCCCGGACGCAGTTCGAAATCGACCTGGTCCAGCGCCAGCACGCCGGGAAAGCGCTTGCTGATCCGTTCCAGTCGAAGAAGGGGAGGGACCCCGCTTTGCAGAGTCCCGCCACCTTGAACCTCGCCGTTCATCGTTCGCCGTGATTGAGCGATCTCAGTTCACGGTGAACGTGGGCTTGAAGCCGTCGGGCGCCAGCGAAGAGCCGCGGTCGAAGGTGTCTATATTCTTCGAATCGATGACGTAAAGCTTCGGTCCGACGTGCTTGTAATAAGGCTTGCCTTCCAGAATCCGGACCGCCTGGTCGATCGCGATGCGACCCTGGATCACCGGGGAATCCGTCGGTGCGGCCAGAATCGTGCCGCGCTTGATGCCGCGATAGACGCCCGGCGTGAAGTAATAGGACATGACCTTGATCTTGTCCGCCAGTCCACGCGCCCGCAGCAGACCGACGGCGGCTTCTGCCGTTACCGCGGTGCCCACGATGTATTGAATGTCCGGATGCGCCTCCAACGTGTCCTCGACCAGCTTGAGCTGCGTTTCCTTGCCGGTGTCGCCGTATTTCGTTTCCGCGACTTCGATGTCGGAATCGGCGATCGCCTCCTGGAAGCCCTTGTTGCCTGCTTCAACCCAGCCCGCGCCCGGAGGTCCGGGGAACCAGCCGACCTTGACCTTGCCCGAGCCCTTGGGGTGACGCTTGGCAATGTATTCGCCGGCCTTGTAGCCCATCTCGCCGAAGGAGACGAGCGACTTGGCGGAAATGTCGGGTGACGACATGCCGTTGATGACGTCGATAACCGGGATGCCTTTCTTGCGGATCTCTTTGACGAGGTTGTTCAGCCCGTCATAGGAGATCGCGCCGATGATCACCGCATCGGCACCGCGCGCCACGCAGTCTTCGATCTGCGAGATCTGGGTGTTGAGGTTGGTATAGCCGCCGGCTTCGACAAGCTGCATCCTGACCCCGAGACGCCGCGATTCGTCGACGACGCCGTAGTCGACGGCCAGCCAGTAGGCGTCCTTCATGTGGGGAAAGGAAACACAGATGTCCCACGGCTTCGACGCCGCTTCGAGGGGGACGTAGTCGACGGTCTTGCGCGGGCTGTCCATGTTGAACGGCGGGTCCCAGACCTCGACCGGGTATGGATACCACTTCTCCGCCGCCTGTGCCGCGATCGGCAGCGCCGCTGCCAGCGCAAGTGCGCCGGCCGTTGCGGCCAGCGATATGGTCCAGTTTGTTCTCATTCCTTCATCCTCCCTATTGATCCTGTTTGCGAAGTTTCTGTGTGCCGGATCTTCCGCCTGCGATTTTTCCGGGCTGCGGCGCGAGGGGCATGCGCGGGCCCCCGGGTTTCGCCGGCGGCCGGTCCGGAATATGCCGCGCGGCAGAGATGCCACCGCCGGCCCCGATAACCTGTTCCCAGGTGCGACTTTACGGAGTCCGGCTTATATTTTAAAATAAGAAAAACAGTGACGTGATATTGGAAAAATTTATGGCTTTCTCGCTGCGACAGATCCGCTACTTCATCGCGGCGGCCGATGCCGGCAAGATTTCGCTTGCGGCGGCCAACCTCAGCGTGTCGCAGTCGGCGATCACGGCTGCAATCAAGGCT
>RFLL01000029.1 GCA_003693905.1 Alphaproteobacteria bacterium | reverse complement strand
GTTCTGGAGCGCGCCGGCGTGCGCAATCTCATCAATGGCCCGATTCCGGTCTCCCCCGACGGCGAGCCGGTGATGGGACCGGCGCCGGAGCTTGACAACTTCTACCTTGCCTGCGGCTTTACCGCCGGCATTGCGGCGTGCGGCGGGGCCGGCCGGGCGCTGGCGAACTGGATCGTCGACGGTGATCCGGGCATGGATCTGTGGGCCTTCGACGTGCGCCGCTTCGGTCCCTATCACGTCAATGCGCGCGTCCTCCACGAACGGGCGGTGGAAAGCTACGGCCGCTATTACGCGATCCACTGGCCGGGCGAGGAGATGACGAGCGCCCGCGGCGGCCGACGCTCGCCACTGCATGATACGCTCAAGGCGGCCGGCGCGGTGATGGGCAGCAAGTTCGGCTGGGAACGGCCCAACTGGTTCGCGCCGCCCGGTGCGGAGCCGCTCGAGCGGCCGTCGTTCGAACGCCCCAACTGGTTCGAGGCCGTCGGCGCCGAACACGCCGCGGTGCGCGAACGGGTGGCGCTCATCGACCAGTCGTCGTTCGCCAAGCTCGAGGTTTCCGGCCCGGGAGCCTTCGCCTGTCTGCAATGGCTGGCCGCCAACGACCTGGACAGGCCACCGGGCACCGTCGTCTACACCCAGCTTTGCAACGAACGCGGCGGCATCGAGGCCGATCTGACCATTGCCCGGCTGGCCGAGGATCGATTCTACGTTGTCACCGGCAGCGGCTTTGCGGTGCGCGACTTCGGCTGGATCGCGCGCCACGCGCCGCGCGACGGCTCGGTGGTGCTGCGCGACGTGACCAACGCCTTCGGTGTCATCAACGTATGCGGACCGCGCGCACGCACGCTTCTCGAACGCGTCGCCAACGATCCCGGGACCGTCGATGCCGCGGCCTTTCCCTTCATGGCGGTGCGGATGCTGGACATCGGCTATGCGCCGGTGCGCGCGCTGCGGGTCACCTATGTCGGTGAACTGGGATGGGAATTGCACATCCCCGTCGAGTACGTCGCCCACGTGTACGAGCGGCTGTGGGCGGCGGGGCGCGACCTTGGTGTTGCCAACGTCGGCTACCGGGCGATCGAATCGCTGCGGCTGGAAAAACGCTATCTCTACTGGGGCGCGGACATCACCCCGGATACGACTCCCTACGAAGCCGGGCTCGGGTTCTGCGTCAAGCTCGACAAGGGGGATTTTCTCGGCCGTGCAGTGCTGGCCCGGGCACGCGAGGAAGGGCCGGCGCAGCGCCTGTGCCTGTTCACCCTGGCGCGCCCGGCGCCCGTCTTTGGCGGCGAGGCGATCGTGCGCGCCGGCAGGGTCCTGGGTGTGACGACAAGCGCCGGCTGGGGCTATACCATCGGCAGGGCCATTGCGCTCGGCTATGTGCCGGCGGCCGAGGCCGGGTACGACGATTACGAGATCGAAGTGTTCTGCGAGCGTATCCCGGCGCGCCGCCACGAGCGCGCGCTTTACGATCCGCAGCGCAAGAGGATTCTGGCCTGAGCTCGACCCGAGCGTGCGGGCCGAACGGGGAGGACGAGCGATGGCATTGGAAGCGGAAGTGCGCGAAGCCCTGGCCCGAATTCCGGCGCTCAGGGATGCAGCGCCCGCGGCGGTGTCGTGCGCGCGCCTCGGCGGGTTGACCAACCGCGTCTACCGGATCGAGGCCGACGGGGCGCGCTACGTTCTGCGCATTCCGGGTGAAGGCACCGGAGATTACATCGACCGCGCCGTCGAGGCCCACAATGCGCAGGTGGCCGCCGCGGCCGGGGTCAGTGCCGAGGTTCTGTTCGTCGACGAGACCGACGGCCTGATGTTGACCCGCCATCTCGACGACGTCGTAACCATGACGCCGGAGCTGTTCAAAAGCCGCCCCGGGGCGCCGGCGCGCGCCGCCGCGGTGCTCAAGCGTATGCACACGTGCGGGCGCACGTTCCGGTTCCGCTTCGAGCTGTTCGCGATGATCGACGACTATCTTGCGGTGCTGGCCAGACGCAAGGCCGCGTTACCGGAGGGCTATCACGAGGTGGTCGAGGCCGCTGGCGCGGTGCGCGAAGCGCTCGCTGCCCACCCGGGCGAGCTTGCGCCCTGTCACTGCGATCCCCTGTGCGAGAATTTCCTCGACGACGGCACGCGCATGTGGCTGGTCGACTGGGAATACTCCGGCATGAACGATCCGATCTGGGATCTCGGTGACCTGTCGGTCGAAGCCGGCTTCGACGCCGCTCAGGACATGGCGATGATGGAGGCCTATTGCGGCGGAGCCCCGGGCGAAGACATCTACGGCCGCATGGTGATCTACAAGGCCATGTGCGATCTCTTGTGGACCCTGTGGGGGCTGATACAGCATGCCGACGGCAACCCGGCGGAGGATTTCTGGGCCTATGCGCTGAACCGCTTCTCCCGCTGCAAGGCCCTGATGGCAACCGCGGATTTCGAGGCCCATGTGGCCGCCGTACGCCGCGGTCGCTGACGTGCGGGTGCCGCGCCGGGCCCGATATCACAAAAATGCCCCAGGCGTGCAGGTTGGTGGGCGCCCGTCGCGTCTTTATATTCTGTTAGCCATATGACCGGCGGGTAGGATGCGGTGCGACCACCCGTGGGCGATCTTGGACATCGGGAGGCGAGGATGAAGCGCATGGCATCCCTGGCGCTGGCGTCGATGCTGGGCCTGTCGGCCTGCGGCACGGCCAGCGAGGACCGGGCGGTCAGCGGGGCCGGGATCGGCGCCGCCGGCGGTGCCGTGATCGGTGCGATCACCGGCCTGACCGTGGTCGAGGGCGCCGCCTTGGGGGCGCTCGGCGGCGCGTTGACCGGCGTGCTCTCCGATCCGGGCAAGCTCAACCTGGGCAAACCGTTCTGGCGCCAGGGCGCAGAAGAGACCGGTGGACAGGCGAGTGCCGCCGGCGGCGGCGAGGGGCTGGCGATCACCCCGGCTTCCTACGAGCCCGGCACGGACCGCGCGACGGTTGCACGCGTCCAGACCGCCCTGAGCGAACTTGGCTACGATCCCGGTCCGGTTGACGGCATCCTGGGACCGAAGACCGCCAGCGCCATCCGCCAATACCAGCGCGAGCACAACCTGCTCGTCGATGGACGCCCGAGCCCGGAACTGGCCCGGCGTCTCCAGGAGAACTTAACCGTTAAGCAATAGCCGTTTCGTATCATCGTATTCCGCCGTGCCCATGTGGCCATCCCTGACCTGTTTTTGCGCACGGCCGGGAAAAGATGATACGGATCAGTCGCCTATACCTGCTCTTTGTGATGACCCTCGGTCTCGGGGCGACGCTGGCGGTGGCCGGGGCCTCGGCGCAGGGCGTCGTTTCCGAAATGCGGATTTTTCGCATCGGAACCGGCGGCATCGGTGGCACCTACTACCCGATCGGCGGTCTGATCGCTCATGCGATCAGCAATCCGCCCGGCTCGCGTCCCTGTGACCAAGGGGGCAGTTGCGGCGTGCCGGGGCTGGTCGCCATCGCCCAGTCGGCCAACGGCTCGGTCGCCAATGTCCGGGCGATTGGCAGCGGTGATCTCGAATCCGGTTTCGTCCAGTCCGACATCGCCTACTGGGCCAGCACCGGAACCGGTATGTTCAAGGGGCGGGGGCCGATCGGGAATCTTCGCGCCATCGCCAGCCTGTACCCGGAAAGCGTCCATCTGGTGGTTCGCAAGGGCGCGGGGATCCGCACGGTCGCCGATCTTCGGGGCAAGCGGGTCTCCCTGGATGAACCCGGCTCCGGAACTCTGGTCGATGCGCGTCTGATCCTGCAGGCCTACGGCCTGAGCGAGCACGATTTCAGTCCCGACTACCTCAAACCGATCCCGGCGATTGCGAAAATGAAGGCTGCGGAACTGGACGCCTTTTTCATCGTCTCCGGGTTTCCGACCGCAGCCATCATGGAACTGGCCAACAGCGTTGGCGCCGATCTGGTTTCCATTGATGGACCGCAGGCACGGGCGCTCGTGTCCCGGTACCGCTTCTTCTCGCCGACGGTGATTCCGGCGGGAACCTATGCCGGCATCGCCGAAACCCGGACCGTCAGCGTCGATGCCCAGTGGGTCGTCGCCGCCGAAGTCGACGAGGATCTCGTCTACGCGATCACTAGGGCCCTGTGGAACCGCAACACCCGCAGATTGCTGGACGACGGTCACGCCATCGGCAGGGCCATCACCCTGAAGACGGCGCTCAATGGCATCGCGATCCCGCTCCATCCGGGGG
>RFLL01000338.1 GCA_003693905.1 Alphaproteobacteria bacterium | reverse complement strand
GGCCGAGACCATGCGCCGTCTTGGTCCACCCCAGGCGGCGCGGTTTACCTGGCAGGCATGCGGGCGTGCGCTTGTCGATGCGTTTGCCGCCTGGGCACCGGAGCGGCGGGCAGAGATCTGATTCTGCCGCAGATTTCATGTGGTTTTCAAACTTCCGAGCCGAGAGATGGCAGGAGCGCCTCTTCATGGCGCCTGCAATCCGGATTATTCCACTCATTTTTTTATGTACTGGAGGGGAGATCGACGGATTGGAGCCGCCGCTTCATGCGCCGGCCGCAGTGACGAAGGAAAGGAGAAAAAGCACGAGACGGAGGGAAAGGGGAAAGAAAAGGAGAAGTAAGGAGCACATGTCGCGCCGGGCCGCGTTGGGCCGGGTCATGGTCGTTGCGGGTGTGGCATTGCTTCCGGCGGCATGCCTACCTC
Source organism: Alphaproteobacteria bacterium (assembly GCA_003693905.1). GTDB lineage: Bacteria > Pseudomonadota > Alphaproteobacteria > Kiloniellales > J153 > J153. Next base: position 3,942 of record RFLL01000338.1, on the reverse strand, counting down.
CGGAGGCTATTGGAGAGGCAATTGAAAGCTTTTTCGGGGGCACTCCCCAGACTACGCCAAGTTGGCGCGCCACCTGCCGCGCGGTGACTATCTGCTGATCAATGGTCAGGACGAGACCTTGATGGAAGCACAGGATTTTTATCCGGATCAGGGAGTCATCGGCGATTTCGATGTCAAGAAGCCGGACGGCGTGATCAACATGACGGTTCGGCGCGATTGACAAGCTGGTTCGCGAGCAAGCCTTCCACCACGAACCGCACATCCCGGTCAAGCTGATATGGAATTCCGAGCGAAGGAAATTCGTGCTGACGGCATTGCCTCCCGACGGCGAAGTCGGGGCTGTGCTCGATCGCGGCGATTGAGCAAGATCGAATCGGCCATGTTTTGCGAAGCGCGGTTCCCTGCTGCCGGACGAGCTGCCTGGCCGGGAAATCGCCAATATCGGATTCAATCGCCTGAAGCGTTTTTCCCCGACGCTTTCTCTAAGGGGTTTGCATGCCGGCCGTGCGGGCGCGGTGCCAGCGCAAGGCATCGGCGATTTGCGTCTCCAACCCCGCGCGCTGCGGCCGCCAGCCGAGGGTTTCGCGCGCCCGTGCCGTAGCCGCCACCAGACAGGCCGGATCGCCGGCTCGACGCGGAGCCATCGTCACCGAAAAGGTGCGCCCGCTCAGGCGCTGCACGGTCTCGACCACTTCGCGCACTGAAAAACCGCGCTCGTTGCCAAGGTTGAGGACCGCCGTTTCGCCCCCCGATTCGAGATGGCGCAGGGCGAGGACGTGCGCTTCGGCAAGGTCGCTGACGTGGATGTAGTCGCGGATGCAGGTACCATCCGGCGTATCGTAATCATCACCGAAGATCTGCATGCCATCGAGCAGGCCGAGTGCCGCGCGGGTGGCAACCTCGATCAGGTGTGTTGCGATCTCTGCGCGTTGTCCCGTGCGCGCCTGCGGATCGGCGCCGGCGACGTTGAAGTAGCGCAGCGCCACATAGCGCAAATCGTGTGCGGCGGCGGCGTCGCGCAGCATCCATTCGGTCATCAGTTTCGAGGTGCCATAAGGGTTGATCGGCACCGTCGGTGCGTCTTCGGCAACGGGCACCACCGTCGGCATGCCGTAGACCGCCGCGGTCGAGGAGAAGATGAACCGGTTCACACCGTGCGCGATGCAGGTCTCGATCAGGGTACGGCTGACGCAGGTGTTGTTGCGGTAATACTTCAGCGGGTCGGCAACCGATTCCGGCACCACGACACTGCCTGCGAAATGGATCACGGCGGTGATGCCGTGGCGCGCGATCAGGTCCGAGACCAGGTGCGGGTCGCCGGCATCGCCTTCCACGAACACGGCCGTCCCGGCCACGGCATCGCGGTGTCCCGTCGAAAGATCGTCAAGGACGACCACCGGATACCCGGCCTCCAGAAAGGCCAGCACCGCGTGGCTGCCGATGTATCCGGCGCCGCCGGTGATGAGTACGGGGCGATACTTGTCCATGAGGTCCTTACCCTGATCTTCGCCTCGTCTGAGCCGAACCGAATGTCACCGCAACAAGAAACCCCGCACCTGCCTACACCTGCGCAAGGCCTCGTTCCACGGGGCTCGATCTCCCGGAGGCCGTTTCAAGGTCGCATTTTCCAGGGGCGGCCATGCCGATGCCGGCGATCCGTACGCTGCCTTCGATGCAACCATGCCACGATTCCGTGAGCAAAGAGATAGCACGGAATCGTAAAGAAGGCGTCCGCGCCGCAGCGCCATCCTCAGGAAATCGCCCCCGGACACCTTCTAAATGTGCATCAATATAATGATCTAATATATTGATATTAAATAATTATATTAATGGCGCGAACGAATCCAGGTGGCGCTTCCACGCAGATTCGAAGGCGCGAGGAAAGACCGGCCCGCCCTGCGGACGGTTGTGTGATGACGCCTCGATGACACTGCAATGACGCTTGCCTGACAGTGCCGTGACGTCTCGATGACGTTGCGCCTGATACCGTCGAACAAGGGCCAAAATGGATGCCCGAACGAAGGATGCCCGGAACGGGTGAAAGCACGGGGGGGCCCGCTCGCAAAGTCCGGGCCCGGCGGCACATCGTTACGCGGTTTCGCGCACGAGCCCGGATGCGAACCGGATGCTGGAAGGGCGGGACCGGCCAGCGGAAAGGAACGAAGAACCAGACTCAACAAACTCGGAATCAACGAACTCGAAATCGACAAACAGGGAGTGGAGGCCGGCAATGGTCATCGGGAAGCGGGTCCATGACAGGGGTGTGCAAAGCAGGCGGAGAAAGGAAAAGGGCATCGCACGTTTTGCAATGCGCCTGTGGCATCAACGCAGCGGAATTTCCTCGGTCGAATATGCCCTGCTGCTGGCGTTGATCGGCAGCGGAATCGTCGTGGCCGCCAACGCACTCAGCGAATCGGTCGCCGATCAGATGGATCGGGCGGCCGAATGTCTCGACGGCACCAATCCTGATTGCACGACCTGAGAACGCACCGCCTGCCGGGCGCAATCCGACCCGGGACATGGCGGAGCGGATGCGTGGAGCAGGGGGCAGCATGGACAGGCCATTCGGAAGCGGCTCGTTCGGGGACCGGCCATGAGAACGCGCGCCTACGCGATGCTGGCCGTGGCCGTCGTTCTGGCGGGCCTTGCGGTCATTCTGGCGCAGATGTGGGTCCGTGATCAGACCCGGCTGTCGGCGCATGCCGATCCCCGGGCATCGGTGGCGACGGTGGAGATCGTGGTCGCTGCTCGATCGCTACGGTTCGGTGACCCGTTGCTGCCGGAAATGCTGCGGCTGGTTCCGTGGCCGGCGGCGGCGATCCCCGAGGGAGCATTCCGTTCCATCGCGGCCGTTGCCTCTGATTCCGCCACCGCACGGCGCGTTGTCCTGCGGGCGATCGAGGCCGGTGAAGCGGTGTTGGCGGCGAAGATCTCGTCCCCCGGGGGGCAGGCCAGCTTGTCCACGCTTGTCGCTCCCGACATGCGCGCGGTTGCCGTTCCGGTTGCCCCTGGCGATGGCATTGCCGCACTGATCCGGCCCGACGACCGGGTCGACGTTCTGCTCACCCGGCGCGCGAGCGGCCTCGATGTGCGGCGCAGCGGTCAGGATCTGGTCGTCGAAGTCCTGCTCCAGAACGTGCGCGTGCTGGGCTTCGACCCTGCGCGTCGCGGCGAGGCCGGCAGCGCCGGAGCGGCTCCGGGCCGCGCGGCAACCCTTGAGGTGACGCCGGTGCAGGCGCAGCGCCTCGCTCTCGCGCGCAAGCTGGGCACGCTTTCGCTGGCCCTGCGTCACGTCCGTGATACCGGGCGCCCGCGCACCCCGGCGCTGAGCACCCGCATGCTTGCCCGCCCGCCTGATGGAAACGGTACCGCGAAAGTGGTCGCCGCGCCTGCTTCGGCCGGGCTTGCGCAGCGGATCGCGCTCAAGGCGCAGGCCGCCATGGCCGCGGCGCGCACGGTATCGGTACCGGATACGACTTCGGTGCGCGTTTACCGCGGTCTCGAGCTCAGCCGCTATGAAGTGCACCGCGAAGGCGGACGGCATGGAACAATCCCGGTTCCGGCCCCGTCGGTGGATGCACCGGGCGACGGGCGGAGCGGAACCGGATGGATCGGGACAGCGAAATGAACGGGGGCTGCGGCATGGCGTGGCACCGGCGTCTGACGACCGGTCTGCTGGTTCTTGCTCTGCTGGCCGCAACGGTTGCCGGGCACGGCGCTGCAAGCATGGCGCAGCAGAGGTCGGAGGCGCCCGGCGGCGAGGATCGGCACGCCGGAACGTTCGTCGTTCCCTTGAACAAATCCCAGGTTCTGCGAGTCGACGTGCCGTTCGCCGAACTGCTGATCGGCAATTCGGACATCGCCGATGTCATGGCGCTGAGCGACCGCACCATCTATTTGCTGGGCCGGGCGGCCGGGGCGACCAGCCTGACGATTTACGAT
>RFLL01000337.1 GCA_003693905.1 Alphaproteobacteria bacterium | reverse complement strand
CGGATCAGGGTGACGACCTCGCTGACCTTCTGCGCCGCCTCGGCTAGGTTCTGCATCTGGGCATCGGTCCTGTTGGCTCCTTCGACGGCATGCCCAGAGATGGTGGTCGACTCGCTCACCTGGCGGCTGATCTCCTCGATCGAGGCGGCCAGCTCCTCGCCCGCCGAGGCCACGGTCTGGACGTTCTGGCTCGCATCTTCGATAGCTGCGGACGCTTCCCCGGCCGTTGTCGTCGCCTGATTGGCGGTCTGAGAGAGCGTATCGGCGGTCTGGCGGAGCTGCTCGACCGCGCCGGAGACGCCGCTCATGACCCGGCCGACCGTTTCCTTGAACTCGGCGATCGCGGCGTCCACTTCCCGTTGCCGTTGGGCCCGCTCTTCCAGCATCGCGTCCTGGTAGACCGAGATGGCGATGTCCATGTCGAGCAGGACCGCCGTCTCGACGGCGCGCAGGATGTCGGCCAGCTTGTTCGGCGACCAGCGATACTTGCGCACGGCCAGATCGCTGAGCCGGCGCAGAACGAAGGCGTAGCCGCCGATGTACCAGCGCGGCTCCAGGCCGATGCGGTTGTGGGTCAGACCGATGGTCCGCACCCCCTGCATGTAGGCGTCGTCGAAGTGGCCGGAAAACAGCCGCGCCCAGTGGGCCTTCTGGGCCTCCTTCAGGCGCGGGATCTGAGTCCCCACCATCTCCCTGAGATGGGGCGTGCTCGTGACGTGGCCGTAGAAACCGTCAAGGATCTCCGGCAGGGCTGGTTCGAGAACGCTCCAGAACTCTCGCAGAAGCGGTCCGACGGTCTCGCCCACTTCCATGAATTGCAGACGTTGGTAGGCATCCACATCGCTTTGCGAAGTCGTATTCATGATTTTAATCCTTTCAAAAATTTGTGAGCTGGCCGTTTGACCGCAATGTTGACATCGGGAAAAATCCCGGACTTGCAGGCGTAAGGAGAGGATCTGTTATAGAACTTATCTTAATGATCTGTAAAATTGCCCCGTAATTTTGTCCGCCTCCATAAGAATGATAACCTACAACGTCATACCATCGCACGTTTCTCCCGAAGCAACGCCGGAGAGGTTGAGCTTCATACGATCATGTGCAGCTTTTTTCAGTTTGTTCGGGGCTGCGGCGAAATTCCGGATTCCTCGGGAAAGGGTTCATTAACCCGGGTCGGGGACGATTGTCCCTGACCGGGACCGGATTCATCCGCTGCCACGATTCATGCGCTTGGGCATCAGCAGGCGCGCAGGTAAGGACCTGTCATGGATGATCTCAGCCAGCGCGATCTGTCGCAGATCGCCGATGCGGACCTGACACCGGAAGAACGGAACGAACTCAAACGCCGCTTCCACGATTTCGTCGATCGTCTGCGCGCCCGCCATGGCCGTGCCGGCACCCGGGCGCGCAAGGCCAAGCGGGTCATGCGGTGGAACCCCGCCACCTTTGCCCGGCGGCGTTAGAGTCTTTCGTTCAGGGGGCTTCGCGCAGCCGGCGTACCAGGGCGGCCAGGTCCCGCCACCGGTCCTCGTTCCAGTAACGCCGTGCCGCGCCCGAGGGCGAGGGCAGAACGAACACCCGGGCGCCGCCGAAGCGCTCCGCCTGCAAGCCGTAGTCGACCGCGCGGGCCAGTGCGACGCGCGCAGCCCGCTTGCCGACGAAGGCGATCATGCGTGGGCGCGCGCGGCGAATGCGGGTCCGCAATGCCGCCGGATCGTCGCCGTCGGCCGGAAGCTGATGATCGCTGCCCGCGGCGTACTTGCACAGATCGGTAAGGCCGATGCCGTAACGCGACAACTGCCGGAAGTCTTCCGGCGCCAGTTGATGCGGCGTCAACCCGACCCGCGCCAGGGTCGGCCAGAACAGGTTGCCGGGCCCGGCGTAATAGGCGCCCCGCCGCGCCGAGGCACTTCCGGCGGCGCTGCCGCAAAAGACGAGCGCAAGACCGCGCGGCAGGACGTCGGGCAGGATCGCCCGGGCCGGCTTCGAAGCACACGTGCGCGCGGACGCCGCCGCAGGACGGGGCACCGCCTGCTTGCGCCCGGTGCGCGATGAACGCGATCGCGGCGACGGCGGCAGAATCAATCCTGGGCCTTGATCTTGACGTAGGAACCGGGCGCGTCCTCGATGACCTCGAGTTTGCCGGTGCCGGGAATGCGCGCCGGCACCTTTTCGCCGGCGTACCGTTCGACCCATTTTCCCCATTCCGGCCACCACGATCCCGGGTGCTCCTCGGCCTCGTTGAGCCAGGCATCGGGCGTCTTGGGGCATTCCGGGTTGGTCCAGTATGAGTATTTGCCCGCGGCCGGCGGGTTGACGACGCCGGCGATGTGGCCGGAGGCGGCCAGAACGAACGTGACCGGGCCGGAAAAGATCTGCGTCGCCGCGTAGGTCGATTTCCACGGCGCGATGTGATCTTCCTTGGTCGACAGGAAGAACGACGGCGTCTTGATCTTGCGCAGGTCGATCGGCGTGCCCTTGAGGGTGATGCCGCCCGGCTTCACCAGCAGGTTTTCCTGATACATCTTGCGCAGATAGAAACTGTGCATCGCCGCCGGCATGCGTGTCGAATCGGAGTTCCAGTACAGCAGATCGAACGGGAACGGTTCCTTGCCCAGAAGATAGTTGTTGACCACGAACGACCAGATGAGGTCGTTGGCGCGCAGCATGTTGAACGTCGTCGCCATGTCCGCGCCTTCGAGGTAGCCCTTCTTGCTCATCTTCTGCTCGAGGGCGGTGAGCTGTTCCTCGTCGATGAACACGCCAAGCTCGCCGGCTTCGGCAAAGTCGATCATCGTCGTCAGAAAGGTGGCGCTGGCGACGCACCTGGCCTTTCTCTTGGCCGCCAGATAGGCCAGGGTCGCGGCCAGCAGGGTACCGCCCAGGCAGTAGCCGATGACGTTGGCATCCCCTTCGCCGGTCGCCTTCTCGATCGCATCGAGGGCGGCCAGCGGGCCCTCGGTCATGTAGTCGTCAAAGGTCTTGCGGGCCAGCTTTTCGTCCGGGTTGACCCACGAGATGATGAACACCGTGTGCCCCTGCTCGACGGCCCATTTGACGAACGAGTTCTTCTCGCGCAGGTCGAGGATGTAGTACTTGTTGATCCACGGCGGGATGATCAGCAGCGGCCGCTTGAACACCGTTTCGGTCGTCGGCGTGTACTGGATGAGCTGCATCAGGTCGTTCTGATAGACGACCT
>RFLL01000336.1 GCA_003693905.1 Alphaproteobacteria bacterium | reverse complement strand
CTCGCAAGACCGACCGGGTTCGGGCCCGGCGATTCAGCTTTCGAGCGTCCCTTCGCAGGGCCGCTCGGCTGTTGTTCGCCGGCATCAAAAGCCGCGCGAGGGATACTGTCAAGCCTCGAGCATCGGGGCCGGGACCATTCCGGTGCATGCCGCGCGCCCCCGTGTCCCTGCTCCTGCGTGCGCGTGCCCCTGCCCCTAAAGAGCGTGACACTCCAGACAGAGACCGCTTGTCGTACGCGGCTTCCGGCCGTGCTCGCGGGTGTAGGGGACATGACAGGACACGCATCCGACGTGTCCTTTGGGAAGCAGAATCTCGTCGGCAAGAACCGCTTGCGGGCGGAAATCGCCAAAGCGGACGGCTTCGGTGTAATCGGCGCCGATGGGATGATTGTCCGACGGACCGCCGAACCAATTGTTCGGCGCCGCGGAGGCGATCTGAGCAGCCATGGCGAACTGGCCGCCGGGTGTCGGTGCGCGCTCCGCATGACAGGTCATGCACTGGACGGAATAGGGGTCGATGCTCGACCACGGTATGCCGGAAGCATCCAGATGCCCCGACATGTGCAGCGATTCGCCGCCGTCGGGCATGGCCTCGAAGAAAGCCGCGTCGTGACAGGAAAGGCACAGCGACGAGGTGTCGGACGGATACCGGTTCTCACCCAGCCGCACCAAGCGCGGTGTCGTACCATGGACATCGTGGCAGGTACTGCACGTCATGGTGCCATCGGCGGCCAGCGGAAAAGCCGCCGGCAGGCGATGGTCGGGAACAAAGCCGATCGGGTGGCTGGCCTCGATCGCACCGGGATGGCATTCGGCGCACAGACGCGCTTCCCCGGCGCGCAATGTCGTCGATCCGGCGCCGTCCTGATCTTGTGCCCGGGCCTGTGCCGGGGCCTGTGCCGGGATTCCGCGGTGACACTGGGCACACGAAAGGTGCCCGTGCGCCGCGTCCGTCGGCCCTGCGGCCGGCTCGGCGTTCCAACTCGGCGCCTCGTCCCGGCTCAACACCGCAATCAGCATCAGTACGGACAGAAGATACCCCGCCACGGCCGGCCATCCAGGCCGTGCCGGCCTCGGCCCCCGACATGGCAAGCCTGTTCGGCCCATGTTCCGCCTCGCCTCCGGTGCCAGCCCTCTGGCGGAGCCGGCCATAAACGGTACCGAGGGGAGCTAAAGAATTGGTGAAGCAAAGTCGCTCGTCCCGGCGAGCGAGGGCGCGCGGCACGCCTTCCGGATCAGAGCCCGATGGCCATCCGCTGATTGGGAATTTCCTCGAATCCGGCCAGCGCCTGAAGCCGGGGCAGATTCTTGATGATCACCGACTTCATGGTCGGCACCTCGATCAAGCCTTCGTTCTTGAAACGGGTGAAAATGCGGCTGATCGTCTCGCTCGTAACACCCAGATGATCGGCGATGTCGCTTCGCGGCATCGGCAGAAGCACGAGATTCGGATCCTCGCTGGCGAACTTCCACCGCCGGCTGAGCATCAAAAGAAAGGCTGCCAATCGTTCCGGCACCTGTTTTCGGCCGATAAGAACCAAGTGGTCGAACTGGGCCTCGATTTCGTCCATCGCCGTCACCAGAAGGGTGAAGCAGAGATCGGGATAGGCCTGCAACAGCGCCGCAAAGGCCGCCCTTTCGAAACCGCAGACCTCGACCTCCGTGATCGTCTCGGCGGTGCAGTGTGCCGCCGTGCGGCGGCGGATTCCGCCCAGCAGATCGCCCGGCCCCAGAAAGCCGGTGATCTGTCGTTTTCCGCTTTCGACATCGCGATACAGCCGCACCACGCCGCGCGTGATGATATAGATCCTGTACGCTTCTTCGTCCTGCTCGAATACGGTGGTACCGGGTGCAAAGCGAGCATGCCGGGCCAGCGCCTGAAGCCGGGACAGGCACTCGTCATCGACCCGGGCACACAAGGAGGTATGACGCGCGACGCAATGGGCACACGTGGTGCGCACGCTTGCTGTCGGACAAATGGATAAATTCACGGCATCTCCATGCCGCCGCTCGCTTCGCCGCAGCGAACGTGCGTGCGCATTCGCTTCATGTGGCTCGCTCACCGGTCGTGTGGTTCGCGCACCAGCAGACTCGTTCTATGTCGTTATCATAACATTCTTGGCATGAAATGCCGAACCAGCCAACGGCCAAAGGGCGCAGGGTGTAAATGCATGCAAATCCAGCAAGTTGCGGCCGAGGCGCTCGGGCAGGCACCATGTCTGCGCAAAAGCGGGCGGGCGCGCTCCGACCGTTGCCGGCACCTTGGCGCCCTTATCTCCCCGGAAGCCTGGCAGCGCCCTGCCGCTCGCTTGATCCAGGTCATGACTCGAAACGGAAACTGCCGGTAAAGAAATATGACAGCGAATGGACATCCGGTGTGCAGGCGACCTGGCAAGGTCCCTGCATCAAGAAAAATGACATCGAGAAAAACGACGATGACGACCGGACTTCGATATTCTGAACCTCGATATCTGGATCCGATGCGATTTGCGGCCGCCGGCGCGGTGGCGGTCCGCACCATCATTGCCGGCGCGCTCCTGGCGATGGGGGCCTGCGCGGCGCCCGAGGCGCCCAAGCCGGTCGAACTGGCCTATCCGCCGCCGCCCGAGGAGCCGCGATATTTTTACGAACGAACCCTGTTCGGCAGCCGTGACGTCGCACCGGAAACGGCCGCGGATCGCTTGCGCCGGTTCGCGACCGGCGAATCGGAACGGGGCCGGGGGTTCGCAAAGCCCTATGACGTGGAAGCCGTCGAGGGGCGCATTTTCGTCAGCGACACCGTCAACCGGCGCGTGGCCGTGCTCGATCTTCCCCAGCAGCGCTACTATGAAATCGGAACCAGCGGGATCGGTCGGCTGATCAAACCGCTGGGCCTGGCGACGGACCAGGTGGGCCACCTCTATGTCGTTGATGGAACGGCAAAACGGGTCCACGTCTACGACCTGGAAGGTGGCTATGTCAGGAGCATCGGCACGGGGGAGATCCTCCAGCGCCCGACCGGTGTTGCGGTCAGCGCGGACGGATCGCGGATCTACGTCGTCGATACCGGCGGCGTGACCAGCAAGGATCACGGGATTCGCGTTTTCGGCCCCGACGGGACGCATCTGTTCAACATCGGAACGCGGGGCAAGGAAGAGGGGCAATTCAACCTTCCCCTCATGGCGGCCATGGGGCCGAACGGCCGGCTGCATGTCGTCGATACGGGGAATTTCCGGGTTCAGGTCTTCGACCGGGATGGCAAGTTCCTGTTTTCCTTTGGCCGCGCCGGTCGCCAGCCCGGTCAGTTCTCGCACCCGAAAGGCATCGCCATCGACCGGGACGGGAAAATATTCGTAACCGACAGCGGGTTCGCCAACTTCCAGATCTTCAGCCCGCAGGGGCAGGTGCTGATGTTCATCGGCACCCGCGACGAACGCGGCGGACCTGGTGAATACCTGCTGCCGGCCGGCATCTCGGTCGACGCTGACGGGCGCATCTACTTCGTCGACCAGTTTTTCCGCAAGATCGACGTCTTCCGGCCCGCCGATCTGCCCCCCGGAGCCCCGGTCGGCAAGGCCCCGGACCAGTCGGTCTCCTCGGAGATCGACACGGCCGACGCCCCCGCGCCAAGGGCGCCGAATTTGTGAGGCGTTTGATACAGATCAATGACATTCAAAGGGTTTCGGGATCAAATAGCATCATAAAAAAGGGGATAAGAATCCCCGGATTGGATAACGCGAATGCACGGAGGTCCCGATGCGGCAGCTAGTCCGTATGGCGATGCTCCTGGGTGTCAGCCTCGGAGTGGGTCTGTTCTCTAACGCCCAAGCACAAACGATCAGCGGCTCGCCGCATGACTTGTCGTCGGCGAGGATCACCGGTTCGCCGACCGATGAGGTGTGCGTCTTCTGTCACACGCCGCACGGCGGCGACAACACGGCGCCGGCGCCTCTCTGGAACAAGCAGCTTCCGGATCCTGCCGGCTTCACCACCTACGACAGCCTCAACAGCGCCACCATCGACGGTAATTTCCTGGCTGTCGGATCGGTTTCGATCGCGTGTCTGTCCTGCCACGACGGCAGCCAGGCGATGGACATGGTCATCAACGCGCCCGGATCCGGCGGGCTGGTTCCCGGGGGTGCGGAGCTCAGCACGACCGCGATCGGGACCATGCCCGGCCTTGCCACCAACATCGGCAAGGACATCTCGAACGATCATCCGATCGGCATCGAATACGGCGGCTTCACCCGCGGTGGCAACGTGATCGATCCCGATTTCAATACCGCTGACCTGCAGACGGCCACGATCGGCACAAATACGGTCTGGTGGCTCGACGTCGGCTCGATCGCCGGGCGTCGCGACAAAAACGACATCATCCTCTACACGCGTGACAACACCAGCAATGGTGGCCTGGCGGCCGAACCCTTCGTGGAATGTGGAAGCTGCCACGACCCGCACCAGGGCAACGGGACCGGAGCCGAATCCGATCCGGGCGGCCCGGGGACGGCTGTCAACTTCATGCGCGTTGCCAATACGGGCAGCCAGCTCTGCTTGACCTGCCACGTCAAATAAGGTGGTCTTGCGAATGAAATGAAAGGGTAAGGCGGTCGCATGAACAAGGATGGAAATCGTTCGGAACCGACCACGGATAAAAACCGGTAAAACCTGAAGCGCTGGGCCTTCTCGATGGTCCAGCGCCCATCTTTTTTGGCCCCGGATCTTTTGACTCAGGCCCGTCGCTTCGGGGATAACGCCGATCCGCAGCCGCGGCGCCGCTTGTCCGTTGCAAATGACCGGCGAGCGGCGGGTTCCATGACGTCCTGATCGCCGACGCGGTTACCGGCGCCAGGCTGCGGCAGCAGGATACCGATCAGAACGCAAGTGCGGTCGCAGATCGCAGATTGTGATGGAAGCCATGACACATTGCTTCAATGCCTGGCGCCTCATGTTCGTCGCCATGTCGGTAGTCTGCCGCGGTGTCCTGCTGGGCGCACTCATTGCCGTGCCTATCGGAACCTGGGCAGGCGAGGTTCAGGCAACGCCCGATGCGAACGCCGATCGTGCTCACGGTCCTGACCCCGACGAGGTCATCGTGACGGTGGACGGCGCCGCCATCACGGTGGGCGAGTTCGATATCTATTTCCGCCGTTACCTGCGGCAGAAACTCTATCATGGCGGTTCTCCGGAGAGAGTGAGAGAATTGCGCAACGAGGCAATGGCCCGCCTCATTGACGATAAACTGGTCCTGAACGAAGCGATACGCCGGCAGATTCCGCCCGATACGGAGGCGGTCGACATGCAGATGGCGGCACTGAAGGAACGCTACGGGAACAGCGCGCGCTGGTCCGAGTTCGAACCGCGCCTTCCGGCCATGCGTGCGTATCTTCTGGAACGTTCGCGCATCAATGTGCTGCGGCGCCGGATCGAATCCGGAACAGCCCTCGATGAGGCACAAGTCCGGGCGTTCTACGAAGCCAACCCGGACCTTTTCACGGAACCGCCCGCGTTTCACGTCGCCGTCATTCTGATCGACGTGCCGCCGTGGGGAACATCGGAAGACTGGCGCCGTGCCCAAAAGAAAGCGGAAGGAATCCACGCACGGATCCTGGCCGGCGAGGATTTCGCTGCGCTGGCCAAGGAATTTTCGCGCGACAAGACCGCACAATCCGGTGGCGACATGGGATTCGTGCACGACGGGCAGCTTGCCCCCGAAGTTCAGAAGGCACTGGACTCCCTGTCGGTCGGCGAAACGACCGCTCCCGTCCGGGTTCTGGAAGGGTATGCCCTGTTCCGACTGCTCGGCGAGCGCCCGGCGCATCTGCAACCGTTCGAGGTCGTCAGGGAAAGAGCGAAGAAACTTGCGCTAAGGACACAACGAGAAAAACGCTGGCAGCAGCTGCTGTCAAACCTCCGCGCGAATGCACAGATCACCTTCAACGGACGGTGGCGTGCCATGGGCGAGGAGGGAACGGCGCCTCTGCGGTGATGCGGTCCGGCAGTGGCGATGGCATGTCACGGGGATTGGTATCGCATGACGGTCCTGGCGGTGAGCGCAGCGACGCTGTGTGCCTGCGCTTCGCAAAGCGAGATTCCGATTCCCCCGGTGCAGTACGCCGGATCGGTAGGCAACGTGTTTCGCACCCGCCAGTTCGGCGATGAGCCGCGCCAGATCGCCAATCAGGTGAATACGTTCATCGACCTGAACAGCTACATCTGGCAGCCCTGGTTCATCACTCTTGCCGGAGGCCTGGAGTTGGCGACGGAAATGGAACGCGGTGGAACAAGCGGCGATTCTGACGCCCTTCGATTCGGCGGCGATGTGAGCATCGGCGTCCTGCCGCTCAGTCGCTATCCGACAACTCTCAGCTACAGCCACACCGACAGCCGCATATCCGGCGAATTTACCGGCTCGGATTTCGTGCGCGATCGCGTCGGGGTGAACTCGAATCTCGTCCTTGCCAGCGACCTGCGGGCAAACATGACCGCATCCCATGAAAGCACCGACCAGCCGGATCTCGGCTCCGAAAGCCGGCAGCAGGCCGGGCTGTCGGTATCGAAACTGTTCGAGCATGACCGCCTGTCCCTGGCCGCCGATTTCCAGCAGTCGGATTTTGATTCGCGGCTCGACGACGATACCGAGGAAATGCGGCTGCTTGGGCGGGTCCGCTATGATTCGGCGCCGCTGCGCGACGTGACCACCCAGTCGGTATCAACCGTGCTGTATTCGGTCGATGAAACCGAGGAACGCGATCTCGACGAATTGTCTCTGCAAAGCACGGTAACCGCCCAGTGGCGCCCCCGCACCCGCCCTTTTACCGTCAACGGCGCCTTGCGCACCCTGAACGAGAGACGCACCTTCGACACCGGTGGCAGCGAAGCGGAAACCAACAATCTTCTGGCCGCCGCGACCGCCGGTCTCAATTATCCCGTCAACGAGCGTCTGGTGGCCAACATCGGCGCAAGCGCCGATGTGCAATCCGTCACACGTGACGCCGGCGCCCTTGCGGGGGAGGCGACGTCGCAGGCCCAGAACTCGGCCGGCGCCGACATGATCGGCAGCCTCAACTATGAATCACCGAGCCAGGACGTGGCCGGGTTTGACTGGCGATGGCAGGCGGATTCCAGCGTCGATCTCGGCTACGATACGCAGACCCGCTTCGACAACAGGGAGTCCGCATCGCTCGGCCATACGTTCCAGCGCACCTTCGAAAGCATGATCCTTGCCCCGGTGCAGTTCAGCGCCAGCCAGCAGGCCACCGTTGCGCACTCTACAGATGAAGGCGTCGTTCCGTCCCTATTCCATGCCGCCCACCTGACCCACCGCTCGTTCGATCCGGGAATCTCCACCTTCGCCCGACTGTCGCTGTCGGATCGCCGCGACATCGCGATCAGCGACCCGGACGAATTTCAGCTCGCCCAGTTCCAGCTCTCCCGGCAAACGCTGATAGACGTGCGGCGAAGCTGGACGGCGAGCCTGTCGCTCCAGGCAAGCCGGCAGCGTACGGCCGGCGCATCGAATTTCACGACCTCTGCGGATGGCACCGTGACCTATCAGGAACGGGACCTGTTTCTCGTCGAGAACCTTTCATACCTGTCGGAGCTGAGATTGAGCGCCGTCGGGCTGGAAGACGTCCTGTCCGACGGCGGTGACACGGTAGACACCTCCAATCAGTTTCGCAGCGACTGGAGGAACATCCTGGAATACAGAATCGGGCGCCTCGTCACGAGCCTGGAAGCGACGGTCTTCCAGAATCGCGAACAGTTCGGAAACCTGATCATGCTGAGGATACGCAGAGACTTCAGCGGTATGTTCTGATTCCATCTACCGGCTAAATGCCGCTCCCCATGAGGGAGCAACAAGAAAAACAGGAAATGCACATGGACCCGACTTTCAAACCGCACCGATCCGCGACGTCCGGGCGACCAAACGGGAACCGTCGGCGGGCTTTCATCCGTACAGCGTCTGTCGGCCCGCTTGCCATCGTCATATTCGCCGCCGTGATCATCGCCCTACCGCGCGAGAGCGCGATCGCCGAATACGGCGACGTCGTCATCAACAACTATTCGGACGATGCCGGCATGCGCCCGGTCGTGTTCCCGCACTGGTTTCACCGCATCCGGTTCCGCTGCAAGGTCTGCCATGCCGACCTCGGCTTTCAATTCAAGGCCGGCGGCAACGACATCAACATGCTGAAAATCTTCGACGGCGAATTCTGCGGCGCCTGTCACAACGGCGAGATCGCCTGGGG
>RFLL01000335.1 GCA_003693905.1 Alphaproteobacteria bacterium | reverse complement strand
TGCTGGGGCTGTGGACGGCCCTGCTGGCGGTGTTCGCCTCGGGAATGCTGGTGGCGGGGCAGAACTACCTGACGCGCCGCCCGTTGATCTCGCGCAAGCAACTGGGGATGGTCGTGGGTGGCGGGCTGGCCGCGGGCCTGGTATCGGGCGTGGTCAGCCAGTATTTCTTTTCCTTCGGCGCGGCGATGTTTGAGGAGCTGGTGCAGAAGGCGCCGGTGCTGTTGAAGCTGGGGCAGGTGATCTGCTGGGGGCTGCTGGGCGCACTGCTTGGTTTCGGGATGGGTTTCTTCATTCCCAACCTGGCGCGCACCAAGGCCGGGGCGGCCGGGTTGATCGGGGGCGTGATCGGGGCGATTGCCTTTCTCGTTGCGATGAAACTGGCTGGCGAACTGCCCGGGCGCTTCATCGGCACGGCCGTGCTGGGCTTTGCCATCGGGCTGGCGGTGGCGCTGGTCGAGCGGCTGGCCCGCGAGGCGGCCCTGATCGTGCACTGGGACCCGAACGAGCAGACGGTGATCAACCTCGGCCCCGAGCCGGTGGTGCTGGGCAGCGGCAGCGACGTGCACCTTTACCTGCCCAGGGAACGGGGCTTTCCCGACGTGGCGGCGCTGGTGACCTTCAAGGACGGGGTGGTGCAGATGGACAACAAGCTTTCCGGCACCGTTCACACGCTGCACGGCGGCAACAAGCTTGAGATCGGCAGCCTGATTATCGAGATTCAAACCGACGTGCAGAATCAGACATGAAACGGCACCCGATGATTCTGGCCGTCCTCGCGGGCGGCCTTTTTGTTTCCGGCGCCAATGCGGGTTGGAAGAAGCATGTCATTCAGTCAGACGCGCCCGGAATGATCAACGACGCCAACGCGGCGGACTTTGACGGCGACGGGCACGTGGACGTCATCGCGTCTTTCGGCGGCAGGGTGTGGGTGTTTGCCGGGCCGCGACACGAGCGGAAGTTTCAAGTTCACCGATTCGGTCCGGGCCCCAACGGGCGGAAACTCCGGCCCGGCTGCATTCACGCCTGTCTGCTGGATGTGGATGACGACGGCGACCTGGACTACATCGGCTCCAACAACCATGTCTTCTGGCTGGAATGCCCGGACCGGCCGATGTCCGGCGCATGGAAATACCATCTGATCGACGGCGAAATACTCGGCACGCACTGTGTGCTGACCGCCGATGTGGACCGCGACGGACGGGCCGACCTGATCGCCAATTCCGGGCGCGCCGCGGGCACGCCTTTCCCCAATTCGCTGACCTGGCTGGAGAGGCCGCGCAAGCCGCGTCAGGCGCGGGAGTGGATCCGGCACGTGTTCGGCGACCGGGACGCCCCCGGCGGCTCGCACTACTGCGGCTTCGGCGACGTGAACGGGGACGGGCGCGGGGACATCGCCTACGGGGCCAAGGGGGGCGAAGGTTTCCCCGGCGGCCAATGGTTTGCCTGGTGGGAACAGCCGCAGGATCCGAAGCGGCCTTGGAAAAAGCATCTGCTTTCCGACCGGCAACCGGGCGCGACGAACATCCAGCCGATCGACTTGAACGGGGACGGGGCGACCGATTTCTTCGCGACGCGCGGGCACGGCAGGGGCGCGCTGTGGTTCAAGGGGCCGGAGTTCGAGGCCATCGAGATCGATCCCGACATCGAGAAGCCACACAGCCTGGCGCTGGGAGACATCGACGGGGATGGCGATCCGGACGCGGTCACCTGCGGCTACGAAGCCACCGGGCAGGCCGTCTGGTATGAGAACGACGGCTCGGGGCGATTCACCCGTCACCTCATCGCCGCGGGGCAGGGCTCGTATGATACGCGGCTGGTGGACCTGGACCGGGACGGCGACCTGGACGTGCTGATCGCCGGGCACTTCAGTCGCAACCTGGTCTGGTTTGAGAATCCCTTGCGGAATTGACCCGCTTGGCATTGCCAGTCCCGGCGCGAGGTCCTACCATCCTGCTTCCTGGTTATGCGTGTATTCCGAATCCTTGCCGCCTTTTTGACGGGCCTCTCATTTGTCATCGCCGCCGAGCCGCAACGTCCCCACATCATCCTGATCATGAGCGACGATCAGGGCGGGTGGGATTACGGGTTTCTGGGCAACCCGGTGGTGCGCACGCCGAACATCGACCGCATGGCCCGTCTGGGCGCGCACTTGAGCCGTTTTTACGTGAGCCCGGTCTGCACGCCCACGCGCGCCAACCTGATGACCGGCCGCTACAATTATCGCACCCGCGCCATCGACACCTACCTGGGCCGGGCGATGATGGAGCCGGAGGAAGTCACCATCGCCGAGGTGCTGGGTGCTGCCGGTTATGCCACGGGAATCTTCGGCAAGTGGCACCTGGGCGACTGCTACCCCATGCGGCCGCAGGACCAGGGCTTTGACGAAGTGCTGGTGCATCGGGGCGGCGGCATCGGGCAACCATCGGACCCGCCGGGCGCCGAGGGCAAATACACCGATCCGGTGCTGCAGCACAACGGCGTGGAGAAGGCGTTCAAAGGGTATTGCACGGACATATATTTCGATCACGCCATCCGCTTCCTGCGCCGCCAGCATCGCGCCGGCAAGCCGGTGTTCATGTACCTGCCCACCAACGCGCCGCACGGCCCCTTTGACGACGTGCCGGAAGAATTGCGCCGATACTACGCGGGACTGGACCTGCGCGGCGCTTTCCCCAAGGAATTCCCGGAGCGGCAGTTCAAACGGCACGAGGATCGCACGGCGCGCATTTTCGCCATGGAGGAAAACATCGACGAGAATGTCGGCAAACTCTTCGCCGAGCTCAAGCGGATGGGCGCCTACGAGAACACGCTGGTCTTTTACCTGAACGACAACGGCCCGAACGGCCCGCGCCGGGTCGGTCCGCATCGCGGCGCAAAGGGCACGATCTACGAGGGCGGCATCCGTTCCCCGCTGCTGGCGGTGTGGCCGAAGCAGATTCCCGCCGGCACCAAGTCCGACCTGCTGTCAGCCCATTACGACGTCTTCCCGACGATCCTCGAGGCGGCGGGAGTCGAGAAGCCGGCCGGAGTAAAGCTCGACGGCGTCAGCCTGCTGCCCGCGTTGCGGGGCCAGCGGGTGGAGCGGACCGATCGCGGGATTTTCCTGCAATGGCACCGGGGCGATTATCCCGTGCCGTATCGCAACGGCGCGATCATCACCGAGCGCTACAAGCTGCTCTGGCCGAACTACGGCGGCGAAATTCCGCCGAAGAACCACGGCCCGGAACTCTACGACCTGAAGGCCGACCCGAAGGAGACGCGGAATCTGGCGAGCAGCCATCCGGAGATCTTCAAGCGGCTGAAGCGACGTTACGAC
>RFLL01000334.1 GCA_003693905.1 Alphaproteobacteria bacterium | reverse complement strand
GAACCAGAGTCGGGCACGCGATCGTCGGCAATGTCGGCCGGCTGTCGGGCCGGGTCATGATCGCGTGCTGCTGGCGCAGGAACACCTCGCGCCCGCAGCGTTCGGCCATGTCCATGACGAGGCCGGTGAGCGCGGCATCCTCCAGGCGCGATTCATGGATCAGCATCGGCAGCAGCATGCGCGTCACCCCCTTGAACCTGCCCTTCCGGGCCAGCTCGATCATGCCGCGGCGTCGCGCCGTCTGCTCCTCGGTATCGAGGCCGGCCTTGGTGTCGAGCAGGGCGAGAAGGCCGACCCGCTGCGGGGCCTGACGCATCACTTCGAACGCGACATAACCGCCCATCGACAGGCCGGCCAGTGCGAAGCGATCCGGCATTGCGGCCAGCACGTCGCGGGCCATGGCGGCGACGGTGTCCTGGCGGGTGAGGTCGATGACACGGGGCTCGACGACACTGGCCAGGGCATCGACCTGCGCCCGCCACAGCCGTTCATCAAGCAGCAGCCCCGGCAGCAAGGCCAATGGAATGCGAGGTCGCGGCTTCATCTCGTTCTCCCCGTTCGCGCCTTGAGCGCCGGCAGAAGGGCGCGAAACGCCGGCGTGTCGGCCCGTTCCAGCCACTCGAACACGACCATCTCGGCGGTCACGATGTGCGCCCCCGCCCGGACCAGGCGATCCACGGCGGCGCGCGCATCGGCCGGATCGCGCGAGGCGACGGCATCAGCGACCACATATACCGTCATTCCTTCGCGCAGCAACCCGAGGGCGCTCTGAAGCACGCAGACATGCGCCTCCATGCCGAGGAGCACCACCTGAGGGCGCTTCAATGCCCGCAGCCGCTCGACGAACGCTGCATCGGCGGCGGCCGCGAAGGTGATCTTGGGGAAGCGTGCCGAAGGCGCGAGCGCATCCGCCAGGGCGGGCACGGTGGCGCCCAGCCCCTCGGGATACTGCTCCGTCGCCAGGACGGGCACATCCAGATGCGCCGCCGCGTCGAGCAGCAGCCGCGCATTGGCGATCACCCGCGGTGCCTCGCTGACGGCGGCCACGAGACGGGTCTGGACATCGACCACGATCAGACACGACGCCGCGGCATGAAGAAGCATGGTAACGGACCGTTCACGCAATAAAGAGCAATATTCCGGTCACGGTAGATGAAGTTTCTTGCCGGGCCAAGATTGTGTACCGCTAGGCAGTTGTCTTTATCCTCCACGGATGAAGAAGTATGTTGACATCTCGCGCCAAAGCCTCAAATAAGAGGCTGAGATAAGAACCTTCCAACAACAAAGTGTTCCTGAAAATACATTCTCTATGACCTTCGCTGATCTCGGACTCAGTCCGGAAGTCCTGAAGGCGGTGGAAGAAGCCGGTTACATGGCCCCCACCCCGATCCAGGCACAAGCCATTCCTTATGTCCTCATGGGCCGCGACGTTCTGGGCTGCGCCCAGACGGGGACCGGCAAGACCGCTTCCTTCACCCTGCCCATGATCGACATTCTGGCCGCCGGCCGCGCCAAGGCGCGCATGCCGCGGTCGTTGATCCTGACCCCGACGCGCGAACTCGCTGCCCAGGTGGCGGAGAACTTCGAAATCTACGGCAAGTGCAGCCGCCTGAGCATGGCGCTTCTGACCGGCGGCACCTCGCTGGCCGATCAGGAACGCAAGCTGGACCGCGGTGTCGACGTGCTGATCGCCACCCCGGGGCGTCTGCTCGACCTGTTCGAGCGCGGCAAGATCCTGCTGGCCGACGTCAAGATCCTGGTTATCGACGAGGCCGACCGGATGCTCGACATGGGCTTCATCCCCGATGTCGAGCGCATCGTCGCTCTGCTGCCGAAGATCCGCCAGACTCTGTTCTTCTCCGCCACCATGCCGCCGGAAGTGCGTCGCCTGGCCGATGCCTTCCTGATGAACCCGAAGGAAATCAGCGTCGATCCTCCGAGCTCGGCGGCCGAGACAGTGGTTCAGCGGCTGGTCAAGGTGCGCGGCGACCAGAAGCAGAAACGCGCCGCTCTGCGCGGCCTGCTGAGCCGCGATGACGTGACCAGCGCGTTGATCTTCTGCAATCGCAAGCGCGATGTGGACATCGTCTACAAATCCCTGAAACGCCATGGATTCGACGTGGCCGCCCTGCACGGTGACATGTCGCAGCCGGCCCGCACCGAAACCCTGGCTCAGTTCAAGGCCGGCACCGTACGCCTGCTGGTGTGTTCCGATGTCGCGGCGCGCGGTCTCGACATCCCGGCGGTGTCGCACGTGTTCAACTTCGACGTACCGATCCATGCCGAAGATTACATCCATCGCATCGGCCGCACCGGACGTGCCGGGCGCAGCGGCCATGCCTTTACCCTGGCCCTGCCCGGCGAGGCCAAGGCCCTGGCCGCGGTGATCCGGCTTCTCGGCAAGCCGATCCCCGAAGCGGACTTCGACGGCCTTGACCTCGAAAGCTGGAGCGAGGCCGAAGCCGCAAGCGCCACCGAGGAAAAGTCGCGCACCGGGCGAACCGCGGGCGGGAAATCGAAGACCGACGGTCGCGGCCGCCGGCCGCGGCGCGGTCGCCGGGCCGCCCCCAAAGCGGAAGCAATGCCGGCCCCCGATCACGCCCAGGTACAGGCACAGGCGCAAGCGCAGCCGGAGGCCGAAGCGCAGCCCCGGAACGCCGCGGCAAGTGCCGGCTCTTCCCCGGCCGCCACCTCGAAG
>RFLL01000333.1 GCA_003693905.1 Alphaproteobacteria bacterium | reverse complement strand
GTGCACGGTCACCGGCTTGGCCGGATCGAACCAGGCTTCGCGGTTGCCCTCGGCATTGACCGTCGGCTCGCCGGAGGCGGTGATCGTGATCCGCTTGTCGGCAAAGCTGACGGAATCGTTCCCGCCGGTGGTCAACGGGGTCTGGACGATGAAGCGCTTGGTCGCCGGTTCCGCGCTGCAGGTGCGCGGATTGTCGGCCGCGGCAATCAGGAATTCCAGCCGCTCCAGGGTGACGCCGGCGGCGAGCTTTTCCTTGAGCTGGTCGAGCAGCGCGGCCATGCGTCCGCGCGGCACGTCCTTGGCGTAGCGTGCTTCGGCCTCCTGGAGGCGGCGTTCGGTCAGAATGGCATCGGCGCGCAGATCGGTGTTTTCGCGTTGCAGCGATTCAACCTTGGCGCGCAAGGAATCGATTTCGGTCCTGAGGGCGGCGATTTCACGTTGGGCCAAGGTCGAGCCGGATTCGTAGGCAAAGACGCCGGCACCCAGAATCGCGCCCAGCGCGATCAGCCACTTGACGATCATCCAGCGGAACTGCCGCCTGCGACGCAGGCGCGTATCGTGCAGGCCCAGGCTCACGGTTCTCGATACATGGTCGCGATGAAGCCCCCTCGACGTGCCAGCCTATTCATGGAACCATATCACGCAAGGGCAGATCCGCCCCCGGTCCTGCCAAGAAACCGGTGAAGGAGCGCGCGCAAGCCGATGAGCGATCACGATCATCCCCATCCGGAGCATTCAGATCCCGGCCATTCCGATTCGGGACATGACATCCCTTCGGAACTGGCGCTTCGGGTCAAGGCCCTGGAATCGCTGCTGGTCGAAAAGGGACTCGTCGACCCGGCAGCCCTCGATGCATTGATCGACATGTATGAGCACAAGGTCGGTCCGCGCAACGGCGCCAGGGTCGTGGCCCGGGCCTGGTGCGATCCGGCCTACAGGCAGCGGCTCCTGGCCGACGGCAGCGCGGCGATCGCGGAACTTGGTTTCACCGGCCGTCAGGGCGCGGACATGGTGGTGGTCGAAAATACCGACACCGTCCACAACATGGTCGTGTGCACCTTGTGTTCCTGCTATCCGTGGCCGGTCCTCGGCCTGCCGCCGGTGTGGTACAAGTCGGCACCGTACCGGGCCCGGGCGGTGCGTGACCCGCGCGGGGTACTGCGCGAATTCGGCGTCGAACTGCCCGAGGATGTGGAAATCCGCGTCTGGGACAGCACCGCGGAGGTGCGCTATCTGGTTCTGCCGCAACGTCCGCCGGGGACCGAAGGGATGAGCGAGGACGAACTGGCCGATCTGGTCACCCGCGATTCGATGATCGGGGTCGGGCTGCCGCGCGCGCCGGGGGCGAAAAGCACGTCTGCGGGGACGGGGCCATGAATGGTGCTCACGACCTCGGCGGCATGGACGGCTTCGGCCCCATCGCCCCGGAAGAGAACGAACCCGTGTTCCATGCCGAGTGGGAACGCCGCGTCTTCGCCATGACCGTGGCCATGGGGTTCTACGGCGCCTGGAACATCGACATGTCGCGCCATGCCCGCGAACGCATGGACCCGGCCGAGTACCTGCGCGCCAGCTATTATGAGAAGTGGCTGCACGGGCTGGAAACCCTGCTGGTCGAACGCGGCCTGGTCACGCGCGAAGAAATCGCGGCACACCGCAGGGCCGTGGCCGAAACAACGACCGCGGCCGCCGACGGGGACGGCTGAGATGCCGGTGCTCAAGGCCGTCGACGTGGAAGCAACCCTGCGCAAGGGCGATTCGGCGCGTCTGGCCGACCCCGTTGCGCCCCGGTTCGAGGTCGGGGCCCGGGTCGTGGTGCGCAATCTCAACCCGCCGGGTCACACCCGTGCCCCGCGCTACATCCGTCTGAAGCGCGGCGTGATCGAACGTGATCACGGTGTGTTCATCTTTCCCGACACCAACGCCGCCGATCAGGGGGCGAAGCCGCAGCACGTCTACAGCGTGCGCTTTGACGCGCGCGAGGTGTGGGGCGACGATGCGCCGTCCAATGCGGCAATCTATGTCGATCTGTGGGACGATTATCTGGACCCGGCATGAGCGCGCGCCCCGTCACCCCGGCACAAGTTTCCATTCCCGACGATCCGGCGCTGCGCCCGCTGCCGCGCGATGAGGGCGGTCCGGTCTTTCAGGAGCCGTGGCAGGCCCAGGCCTTTGCCCTGACCGTACGGCTGATCGAAGCCGGCGTCTTCACCTGGGCCGACTGGGCCACGGCTCTGGGCGCCGAAATCAGGGCGGCGCAGGCCGCCGGCGATCCCGACCTCGGCGACACCTACTATCGCCACTGGGTGGCAGCCCTGGAGCGCCTGGTGGCGAGGAAACGGTTGCTGAGCCCGGATCAGATGAGTGCCCGGACGGCGGCATGGGCACGCGCCTACCGTGAAACCCCGCACGGCCGGCCGGTATCCCTGCGGCCCGAAGCGGGGCAAGCCGGGACGGGACGCCCCGGGGCGAGTCACCCCGGGGCGGATGACGCCGATGCGTCCTGAGAAGCGGAGCGTCTACGAGGCCCGCGGGATCGGCGTTCGAGCTCCCCTTGCCGGCGGCCTCTATCTTGCTGCTTAC
>RFLL01000332.1 GCA_003693905.1 Alphaproteobacteria bacterium | reverse complement strand
TGCGCACGGGCAGATCGAGATCGCGGGCCATGCGCCGCACCACCAGAAGCTGCTGATAGTCCTTCTCTCCGAAATAGGCGACATCGGGGGCGACCTGGGCCAGCAGCTTGGCAACCACGGTGGCAACGCCGGCGAAATGCCCCGGCCGGGCCAACCCGCACAGGCACTCGGTCAGACCGGCGACCTGGACGGTGGTCGCGAATCCGTCGGGGTACATCTCGGCGGCCGGAGGGGCGAACAAAAGATCGACATGTGCCGCCTCCAGCAGTGCCGCATCGCGCGCTTCGCTGCGCGGATAGCGGGCCAGATCGTCGGCGTCGTTGAACTGGGTCGGATTGACGAAGATCGAGACCACGACCCGGTCGCATTCGCTGCGCGCCCGGGCGACGAGCGCCATGTGACCGGCGTGCAGCGCCCCCATGGTAGGAACGAACCCGATGCTGCGCCCCTGGCGGCGCCAGTCGTGCACGGCGGCCCGCACGTCTGCGACCCGACGCATCACGGCAAGGGAACCGGACGCATCCGGAGAGCTCGGCGCGTTCATAGTGTCTCCTTCCTACTCGCCCGCATCCTGCGTCGGCCGGGTCCTTCCGGCACACGGGGGCGAGCGCAGCCCCTCGCGTCTTTTCCTGTACCCGTTGTACAGACGCCATTGCTGCACTGCAACAACGGTAATGACGGGGACCGAACGGTGCAAACCGGCCGGCACGCAACGCCGACGCAGCGGGCGTGGGACCGGTCGTCAAACCGGCAGGGCACGGCGGACCGGACGGCGGTGGAGCGGAGCTACAGCCCTTCGGCGATGGCTTCCAGCCGGGCACGGTCGCACAGCTCGACCTTGCCGCCGGGCAACAGGCCGATGCATCCGGACTGACGAAGCTGGGTGAACGTGCGGCTGACGGTTTCCGTCGTCAGGCCGAGATAGTCACCGATGTCGTTGCGACTCATCGGCACCGCCACCGGATTGCCCGGCTGACCGCGCTCGCGGGCGCGGTTGGAGAGCATGAGCAGAACGATGCGATCTTTTCCCGCGCCGTCTTGCGTCCCAGCAGCAGCATCTGCTCCTGTGCCGCCGCCAGCTCGTGGCTGGCCATGCCGAGAAGCCGGTGCTCCAGCTTGGGGAAGCGCGCGAACAGGTCTTCGAGCTTGCGCCGCGAAAACCGGCACAAGGTGGCATGGGTCACGGCCTCGGCGCTGTAGGCATAGGTTTCCTCGTTGGCCAGCCCGAGGAAGTCGCCGGGAAAGAGAAACCCGGTCATCTGCCGGCGGCCGTCGGCCAGAAGCTTGTAGATCTTGACCGTGCCGGCGGTGACGTTGAACACGTAATCGGCCGGCTCGCCTTCGTCGAACAGGCCGTCGCCCGGGGCCAGCTCGACCGAGGAGACCAGCGCCGACATCTCCGCCAGTTCCTGTTCGTTGAGAGCCCCGCACAACGTGACGTGACGCACGGTGCACGCCCGGCACGGCGAGCGATCTCCACGCGCGCGCGGCACCGCTTCGCGCGGCTGCAACCCCAGCTTGCGAACTTCAAAAACCGCCATCGTGTCGCGGTCCTCTCTGCCTGGCGTGGCGTCCATTATACACATGAATGGACCGCCCCGCGGAAGGGGTTTGCCTGTTGCGTTGATATAAGTCAACGACGCTCGGAAAGGTCCGATACAGCATGCGGAGTCCCGTTTCCAGTCTGAGATCCTGAGATATTGCCGGGCCCATGCGATCGTTAACCATTCATCCCCTGACCCCGGAACGAATCGCGCCCGCATTCCCGCTCGTCCAGACGGCCTTTCCGGACGTCACCTTGGCCGAATGGGCGGCCTTTGCCAAGCGGCTGCTGGACGAGAACAACCCGCCGGGGACCGGCATCCTAAGCGTTCTCAGCGAGCGCGATTATATCGCCGGTCTGGCCGTCCATCACGTGGAACGTGACCTGCGCCATGGACCGGCGCTGATTGCGGATCATTTCATCGCACTCGACCTGTTCGGGCGCGGTGCGGTGGTCCAGGCTCTGGCCGAGGCACTGGAGACCCTGGCCCGCGGCTACGATTGTAACGCGGTCCATATTCTGATCCCGGAAAACGCGATAGCGCCGCGCTCGCACGCCAACGTCTTCATCGAGGTCCTGCGCGCAGTCGGGCACCGGGCCGAATCCCGCTGTCTGTGCAAGCGCCTGACGATCCCCGACAAGCGCACGAACGCCCCTGCGCCGAAGAAACGCGCCCCCGCCCCGTCCTCCGGCGGCGGCCCGGCGGCGGCCAGCGTTTAGGCTTTCCTCTTCCACCCCCGCCCGCTCTCCATCATGATCATGTGCCGAATGCGCCGGGCCCGGTTCCGGTCACGGGAGAACGTGACCGGGTCAGCGCCGGACAGCGGAAAGGCCGGAACGGGAAGGGAGGAAAACCGATGCACCATCGCAAGGGCGGGAAATCCTGTCGGCCGCCTCTTGTTCGGGGGTTCCTTTGCGGTTTCTTTCTGAGCACCCTCATCGGCATGCCGATCGCGCGCGCGGCCGAGACGCCGCCGGCCCGAGCCACCGCGTACATGATCGCGGCCGCCAATCCTCTGGCCGTACGCGCCGGCCGCGAGATCCTGCGCGCTGGCGGCAGCGCCATCGACGCCGCCATTGCCGCGCAGATGGTCCTCAACCTGGTCGAGCCGCAATCCTCGGGCATCGGCGGCGGCGGCTTTCTGCTGTATTACGAGGCCGCCAGCGGCACCGTCACGGCCTATGACGGACGCGAGACGGCACCGGCGGCCGTCACGCCGGAATTGTTTCTCGACGCCGACGGCAAGCCGATGGCCTTCTGGGACGCGGTCGTCGGCGGCCGTTCGGTCGGCGTGCCGGGCCTGCTGCGCATGCTCGAGATGGCCCACCGCGCCCATGGACGGCTAGCGTGGGCATCTCTCTTCGCCCCTGCAATCCGTCTCGCTGACGCCGGCTTTCCGGTCTCTCCCCGTCTCAACCGCCTGATTGCGGAAGACAGGTATCTGAAGCGGTTTGCCGCAACGGCGGCCTATTTCTACGATCCGGCGGGCAATCCACGACCGGTCGGATACCTGCTGCGCAACCCGGCCTTTGCCGAGACTCTGCGCCGCATCGCCCGTGACGGTGCCGACGCTCTCTA
The DNA here is from genome assembly GCA_003693905.1 of Alphaproteobacteria bacterium. Classification (GTDB taxonomy): domain Bacteria; phylum Pseudomonadota; class Alphaproteobacteria; order Kiloniellales; family J153; genus J153. The sequence goes on along the minus strand of RFLL01000332.1, from coordinate 3,725 downwards.
CACCGGGCCGATTGCCGCGGCGATCGTGGCCGCGGTGCGCGGCGCCACCGGCAATCCGGGCGCCATGACGCTGGATGATCTGGCCAACTACCGGGCCAAACGGCGCGCTCCTGTCTGTGCTGCCTATCGGCGCTGGCAGGTGTGCGGGATGCCGCCGCCCACCTCCGGCGGCGTCGCGACCTTGCAGATTCTGGGCATCCTGTCGCAGTTCGACCTCGCCGCGCTGGCCCCCAACAGCACCGCGGCGGTGCACCTGATTACCGAAGCCAGTCGTCTGGCCTTTGCCGATCGCAACCGGTTTCTGGGTGATCCCGATTTCGTGCCGGTCCCGGTCGACCGGCTGCTGGCCCCCGATTATCTAGCCCGCCGGGCCCGGCTGATCGGGCCCGACGCCAGCCTGGGCAAGGCCGTGCCAGGACTGCCGATCCAGAACGGCGCAATGCCACATCAACCTGCCCCCCCGTCAACGACCCACATGGTGGTGGTCGACGCCGCAGGCAACGTCGTGTCGATGACCGCATCCATCGAAAGCGCCTTCGGCTCGCGCCTGATGGCGGCCGGGTTTCTGCTCAACAACGAGCTGACCGATTTCTCGTTTCGCCCTCGCGACGACGCTGGCCGCCTGATCGCCAACCGGGTCGAGCCGGGCAAACGGCCGCGCAGCTCGATGGCGCCGACGATCATTCTCGATCGCGACGGAGGCTTCGCCGTGGCCCTCGGCTCTCCCGGCGGCAGCCGCATCATCGGCTACGTGGTCAAGGCGCTGATCGCGACTCTCGACTGGGGTCTTGATATTCAGGCGGCCATCGACCTGCCGAACTTCGTCAATCGCAACGGCCCCACCGATCTGGAAAAGGGCACCGTGCTGGAGACGCTGGTCCTTGCATTGCGGGCGCTGGGTCACGAGGTCCGGGTGCGCTCTCTGGTCAGCGGCCTGCACGGAATCGCCCGGCGCGGCGGCATCCTGACCGGCGGCGCAGATCCGCGCCGTGAAGGAGTAGCGGCAGGGGACTGAGCATCGGGTGACCGGACACCGCTCAGGCCCGCCCCCTTTCGGCGGGCAGGATGAGCCGGAAACAGGTGCCCTCGCTGGTCGAACGCACCAGCACGAGGTCGCCGCCATGGGCACGCATCAACTCGCGCGCAATGGCCAGCCCCAGACCGGTTCCGCCGGGGCGCGAGGAGCCGGCAAACGGACGGAACAGATGCTCGCGCGCCCGCGGCGCCAGCCCGGGACCGTTGTCGCCGACCTCGATGACGACACGTCCGTCGTCGTAGCGGGCCGACACGGTGACCTGCGAGGCCCCTGCCTGAATGGCATTCTGGCTCAGATTGTCGAGCACACGGTAAAGCTGTTCCCGGTCGGCCTCGATCTCGAACGGACCGTCGATCAAGGTCCGCAACACCGCTTTCCCGTTGACACGGTCCGGCAGGGTGGCACCGATATCGGCGATCAGGTCGTTCAGATCGAAGCGGCTGAGTTCGACCGTCGGCGCCCCCTGGCGCGTGAAATCGAGGGTCTGCTGGCACAGGTTGACGGCGCGGTCGATGGCCGTCACCAGGGTCGGCGTAATGCGCCGGACTTCGGGATCTTCGCTGTCCGCCAGGCGATCGGAGACCAGGCGCGCCGTGGCCAGGATGTTGCGCAGATCGTGGCTGATCTTGGTCACCGCCGTGCCCAGAGCGGCCAGATGCGCCTTCTGCTGCAACGCACTGCGCAATCCCTGCTGCATCATTGCCAGTTCGCGCTGGGCAATGCCGATTTCGTCCGAACGCCGCGAAGGCCGGATCACCCGCGAGGCATCCTCCGGATCGTCGCGGAACCGGGCCATGCTTTCGATTATCCGCTGCATCGGCCGCACCATCAGCCAATGCAGGCTGAAATAGACGAGTGTGGCGGTGAAGAACGAAATGACCAGAGACAGGGCCAGGATGCGCTTGGAATAGCCGATCATCGCCTCGCGCATCGGCCCCTCGTCGAGCACTACCTCGACCACGACACGCGGGTCCTTGGGCGAGTATCCGACCACGCGCAGAATGCGCCCGCCATCGCTGAGCAGAGTCCCGAAGGCGTTGCCGATCAGGCCGAAGAAACTGCCCTCGCGCAGATCGAAGCTGGCATCGACGGCGCCGAGCGGGTCCGCCATGAGCATCAGCTTGCCGGCCCCCGGCTTGCTCATCGCCACGGAATGGGCGCCGACATGCTTCAGCAGCTCGCGGGTCAGGGTCTCGCTGATCATGTTGTCCGGCGTCGCCTCGAGGGCCAGGATCGCCAGATGCCCGTCGCTCAGCCGGTCCTGCAAATAGGTGAGGCGGAAGCGACCGATCGACGGCGCATAGATCAACACCTCCGCCAGCATGACGAAGGCGATGGTCAACAGAAGCAGGCGGACTGAAAGACCCTTGGCCAGCAACGACAGATCAAGCCGTTTCAAGATCATGCGTCATTATACACGATCCTCCCATGATGCACGGCATCACGAGGTGCGCCGTCCGCCACGCGATCGCCGAAGGGGCGGGGCGCATGAACGGCAGGAGCATGCCCCGTGCGGATCTGCGATGGGAAAGGTGAAAAAAGGTGGCGCGCCGCTACAGACCAAGGGAGAGGGAGGGTTCGGTACGTAGCGGACGCGCCAACACCATTGCAAGTCTTGGAGCAGCGGACCGTAGGGTCAGTTGCTCTTCGGCTTGCAAGGGTTGCAGGGATTCTTCGCCGCGCAGGGATTGCACGGGTTGCACGGATTCTTCGCCGCGCAGGGATTGCACGGGTTACAGGGATTCTTCGCCGCGCAGGGATTGCACGGGTTCTTCTTCGTGGCGCACGGATTGCACGGGTTGCACCCAGCCGCAATCTGGATCGACGTATCGGCCGCCATCGCGGTCGCCGCCGGCAGCACCATGGCAGATGTGGCAAGCGTTGCGACACTCAGCGCAACTACGGTTTTCTTCAGCATGACGCCTCCGTTCTTTTCTCTGTGCCGGCCCGACGGGACCGGCCGGGGTCGAATGCGTCCGGCGCGTCAACCGCAAAATGCGTTAACCAGAAAAACGCCGGCGCAGCGTGCTTGTGCACCCCCTGATAATGCAGACAAACGGCCTCGACCTCGACTCACGTTCCGCGGCAAAGTTTCAAAAATTCGTGATGTTCCCGAGATTTGCCCGCACCCGGACCTGCCCGGCAAGGCACTACCAGGGCCGGAAAAGGGCCTCCGGCGCATATGTCCGCCGGAGGCCCCCGTTCTCACCCTTGGGCAGGGAGAAGCCGCCCTACCCCAGGCGGGCAAGCAGGCGTACCAGCCATTTCGTCCGCTCGGAGAACAGCTTGGGTGTATAAAACGTGCCGGCCGTGCGTTTGCTGGCCTCGCCGCGCGTCGGGTAGGGCGCGATCATCTGCGCCAGCGCCGAGACCTTGAGCCCCTGCCCGATGGCCAGGACCCACGGCTGGATCAACTCGCCCGCCTGCACCCCCACGATCGAGGCCCCCAGCACGCGTCCGCGCGGGGTCGCGATCACCTTGACCAGCCCGTCGATCCGGCGTTCCGCCTGCGCCCGGTCGTTTTCGCTGAACGGCCAGCGCAGAATGCGTATGGCGCCATGGCGCGCGCGCGCCGCGGCTTCGTCGAGACCGACGTGGGCCAGCTCCGGATCGGTATAGGTCACCCACGGCATGGCCCGGGCATCGACCTTCGCCGGCAGGCGGAACAGGACGTTGCGCAGCACGACGC
>RFLL01000331.1 GCA_003693905.1 Alphaproteobacteria bacterium | reverse complement strand
TTGCGCTTGGCGTCGATTTCCGCGGCGGCATCATGATCGAGGTCCAGACCAGGGAACCGGCCGACCTGGCGCAGTTGCGCCGCCTGCTCGGCAACCTCGGCCTGGGGGAGGTGACGCTTCAGGAATTCGGCAGCGACACCGACATCCTGATCAATGTGCAGCGCCAGGCGGGCGATGAAACCGCTCAGGTCAAGGCCATCGAGACCATCAAGAAAACCCTGGGTGATATCGTCGCGGAATACCGCCGCACCGAATTCGTCGGCCCCAAGGTGGGCAAGGAGCTGAAGATCGCCGGGGCGCTGGCCACCGGCTTGGCCCTGCTCGGGATCGCGCTTTACGTGTGGTTTCGCTTCGAATGGCAGTTCGCGCTGGCCGGACTGGTAGCTCTGCTCCACGACGTCATCGTCATGCTCGGCTTCTATGCCCTGACCGGGATCGAGTTCAACCTAGCCACCCTGGCGGCGGTGCTGACCATTGCCGGCTATTCGATCAACGACACCGTGGTCATTTTCGACCGGGTGCGCGAAATGCTGCGCAAGTACAAGAAGATACCCCTTCTCCAGGTGCTCAACGTATCCCTCAACAGCACCTTTTCACGTACGGTGCTGACAAGTTTTACGACGCTGGTGGCGCTGATCGCGCTGGCCATGTTCGGCGGCGAGGTGATCCGCGGCTTCTCGCTCGGCCTGATCTGGGGCATAATTATTGGGACATATTCGAGTATCGGCTTGGCCGTGCCGATGCTGACGTTCATGAACATTCGCGCCTCGCTCGGCGAAGGAGGAGCCTCGGCACCCGGCACGGCGGCAGCGGGCGCGGGGCGCAAAGGCGGATAGCCGAAACGCGGGGACACCCGGACGATGGACATCACACCTGCCATTCCCGCCGGACAGCAGGTGATCGAACGCTATGGCGCGGGCCGGTTTCAGATCAGCGGGCAAAGATACGAAGGATCGGTTCTGGTCTTCGTCGAACGCACCGTTGCCTGGTCCGTCACGCACATCGACGAGGTCGACGCCGACACCCTGGCCCCGGTCTTTGCGGCGGCGGCGGATCTCGATCTGCTGCTGCTCGGGTGCGGGCCGCACCTGGTTCCGGTCGAAAGTCGATTGCGCCGGGCCCTGCGCGATCTCGGCGTCGTCGTCGAACCGATGGACACCGGCGCCGCGTGCCGTACCTACAACGTTCTGATGGCCGAAGGCCGGCGGGTGGCCGCGGCCCTGATTGCGGTCGAATAAACCGCCGCCAGCCCGATCTTTTCTTTCTCTCTCCTTCTTCCCCGGATCAGGGCTTTTGCGGGTCACGGCTAAAAAAGAACGGGGCCCGGCAAGGGCCCCGTTTCATTGCCGGCATCCCGCGGTCCGGCTCAGTACAGGTTCTGAGCCGAAACCATCGCAAACAGCATCGGAATCGACAGCAGCGTATTGGTGCGCGAGAACAGCATCGCCGTACGCGCCGCTTTCGCCTTTTCCTCGGCGCTGGCGTCCACCATGCCGAGAGCTTTTTTCTGGTTGGGCCAGATGACGAACCAGACATTGAACCACATGATGGCGCCCAGCCACATGCCGATGCCGATCGCAGTGTGCTTCGGCACCCCGTCGCTCAGGCCGAGCAGGATCGCATCGACGATATAACCGTTGAGAGCGGCCAGGATCAGCCCGGTGACGATGGTGGCCATCGCCCCCCACCGGAACCAGAACAGAGCCGCCGGTGCGATCACCTTGCCGATGGCCGGCTTCTGTTCGTCGGGAATTTTGCCCATGTTGGGGATCTGGACGAAATTGAAGTACCACAACAGGCCGATCCACATGACCCCGCTCAGCACGTGCAGCCAGCGAAAGAAGAACGGCCCGAACTGGGCGGCGTCATAGCCCTGGGTGACGAAGTAGATGATGAAAAGCACCACGGCCAGGATCACCCCGGCAACGACAGTGCGTGTCAGATCAGTCAGTATCGCAGCCATTATTCGACCCTTCCCGCAAGCTTATGGATGCGCCACAATATCAACGAGATACGGCCCTTTCCACGGCAAATAACCCCCACTTTCCGCAAGGGTAAATATTTGCCCCTCGGCACCGCGGTTGCGGGGGCATGCCGCAGGCTATGTATGCACTTCGAACCATGACCGCCACCCCTCCCGCGCACTCGAGCCTGCCGTATTGTGCCGATCAGGTGCGCCGCCACGATCACGATCGCTATCTGACCGGCCTGTTTGCGCCGGCGCAGCGACGCGAAGCCCTTTTTGCCCTTTATGCCTTCAACATCGAGGTGGCCAAAACCGCCGAGATCGTGCGCGAACCCATGCTCGGCCACATCCGTCTGCAATGGTGGCGCGAAGCGGTGGCCGACATCTACGCCGGGCGCCGGCCGTCCGCCCATCCGGTTCTGGCACCCCTGACCGAGGCGGTGACGAGTCACGGGCTGTCGCGCGCGCACTTCGATCGCCTGCTCGATACCCGCGAATTCGATCTCGACGGCACACCGCCGCCGACGCTGGCAGCGCTGGAAGCCTACGCCGCCGGCGTCTCGGCCTCGCTCATGCATCTGGCGTTGGAGATCCTGGGGGTCCGCGACGAGGAGAGCCACACCGCCGGCCACGATGTCGGAATCGCCTGGGCCCTGATCGGGCTGATCCGGGCGGTTCCGTTTCATGCCCGCCAGCGGCGCCTCTATCTGCCTTGCGAGTTGAGCGATGCGGCCGGGTTGCGCATCGCCGACGTTTTCGAACTCCGGGCGCCTGCGGCCCTGGGCCCGGTTGCCGAGGCCATCGCCGCGCGTGCGGCGATGCACCTGAGTGACGCCCGCGCCCGGCGGAGGCAGGTCGATCCGGCCGCGCGCCCGGCGCTGCTGGCCGCAACCCTGGCGGATTCACATCTGGCGACGCTGCGCCGCGCCGGATACGATCCTTTCGCCCCGGCGGTGCAACAGCGTGCGCCGGGGCGGATCTGGCGCCTGATCTGGGCCCACCTGCGGCGCCGATACTGACGGAAGCGAAGAGCCGTCGTCTGCGATCAGGCCCCTTGCGATCGGGATTTCGACATGGCCATACAGCGTTACGAGACGACCTTCAGCCGCCTGCCGGCGGACATCCTCGATCGGTGGCGGGCGATTCCGCCGGCCGTCGCCTCCGACTGCATGAACCGGCAGCAGTTCATGACGGCGGCGATCAAGCCGCTGGCCCCGGGCCTGCGCCTGACCGGACAGGCGCGCACCGTCACCTCGATGGTCGGCGACAACGGGGTCAGCCACGTAGCCACCGCCCTATTGCAGCCGGGCGATGTCCTGGTCGTCGACGCCGGCGGTTACGAAGACGTGGCGGTGTGGGGCGGTGTGGCCACGCGCGCGGCGATCGCCCGTGGCGCCGCGGGAGTGGTCATCGACGGTGCGGTGCGCGACGTGGCCGAGATCCGTGCGCTCGGCTTCGCCTGTTTCGCCCGCGCCGTCGTGCCCGGCGGCCCGCACAAGGGCTTCGGCGGCACCATCGATGGTGCAATCGCCTGTGGCGGGTGCCCGGTCGAACCGGGCGACATCGTGCTCGGCGACGACGACGGGGTCGTGGTGGTTCCCTTGGCGCGCCACGAAGAGGTGCTGGGCGCCTGTGTGGCCAAGCTCGAACAGGAAGAGGACTGGTTGCGCGAAATCGCCGCCGGACGGACGATGGCCGACATCCTCGCTCTGCCCGATCCCGAACTGCTGGACGGGTAAGAAGATTACTCGGCCGCGTTTTCGGCGGCGCTGCGCCAGGCATCCAGGTCGGCCAGGGCGCGGGCGCTCAGCGCCGGCTTTCGTTCCTTGCGCCCCTTGCGCCCGCCCGGCATCGCCTCCAGCGGCGGCAGCAGGCCGAAGTTGATGTTCATCGGCTGGAAGGTGCGGGCATCGGCACCGCCGGTGATGTGGGCGAGCAGGGCCCCGTGGGCGGTCGTCGGCGGTGGCGGCGCGAGCGTACGACCGCGGTGTTCGGCGGCGGCGAAACGTCCGGCAAGAAGCCCGATGGCCGCCGATTCGACATAGCCTTCGACGCCGGTGATCTGGCCGGCGAAGCGCAGCCGCGGCATCGCCTTGAGGCGCAAAGCGGAGTCGAGAAGCTGCGGCGAATTGAGGAAGGTGTTGCGGTGCAGGCCGCCGAGACGGGCGAACTCGGCCCGCTCCAGGCCCGGAATCATGCGGAAGATGCGCACCTGTTCGCCGTATTTCAGCTTGGTCTGGAAACCGACCATGTTGTAGAGGGTGCCCAGAGCATTGTCCTGGCGCAGTTGCACCACCGCATAGGGACGCCGGCCGGTACGTGGATCGGTCAGACCGACCGGCTTCATGGGCCCGTAGCGCAGGGTGTCAGGTCCGCGTGCGGCCATCACCTCGATCGGCAGGCAGCCTTCGAAATAGGGGGTTGCCGCCTCCCAGTCCTTGAACACGGTCTTTTCGCCGCTCAGAAGGGCGGCGATGAAGGCTTCGTACCGGTCCCGGTCGAGGGGGCAGTTGATATAGTCCGCGCCGTCGCCGCCGGGGCCGGTCTTGTCGTAGCGGGACTGGAACCAGGCGACGGAAAAGTCGATCGACTCCTTGTAGACGATCGGCGCAATGGCATCGAAAAAGGCCAGTGCCTCGGTGCCGGTCAGCGCCTGCACGGCTTCGGCCAGCGCCGGCGAGGTGAGCGGGCCGGTGGCGATGATGACCGAGTCCCAATCCTCCGGCGGCAGTCCAGCGATCTCTTCGCGGCGGATTTCGACCAGCGGTTCAGCCGCCAGTCGCGCCGTGACGGCCCGGGCGAACCCTTCGCGATCGACGGCCAGCGCACCGCCGGCCGGCAGGCGGTGCGCATCTGCCATGGTCATGATGAGCGAGCCGAGACGGCGCATTTCCTCGTGCAGCAGGCCGACGGCGTTGTTGGCTGCATCGTCGGAGCGGAACGAGTTGGAACACACGAGTTCCGCCAGCGCGTCGGTGACGTGGGCTTCGGTACCGCGCACCGGGCGCATTTCGTGCAGGATCACGGGCACACCGGCGCGGGCCAGCTGCCAGGCCGCTTCGCTGCCGGCCAGGCCGCCGCCGATGACATGAACCGGTCGGGTCGCGTTCATCGCCCGGCAGACCCGTTGTCAGGTGTTCCACTGCCGCCGGATTGCGACCGGTCAGGAACGAAGAGTTCCTGTGGCTGTGCAATTCCTTTCAGGGCGTGACGACCGATGGCGCGGAACGGGCGGCTTGCAATGCGCGCGACATCGCCGGAGACGACAATCGGCAGGTCGAGCATGGCACACACTTTCTCCATCCGGGTCACCATGTTGACGGCCGGCCCGATGACGGTGAAATCGAGCCGGTCGGCCGAACCGACGTTTCCATACATCACCTCACCGATGTGGATGGCAACGGCACAGCGCACCGGCGGGCGGCCGTCGTGCGTGCGCTGCTGCGACAAGGACGCCACGTTGGCAACCGCATTTTCGGCTGCGGCGACGGCGGCATCGGTGATGCGGCACTGCCTGACGTCGTCGGCCCGGCAGGGAAAGATCGCCAGTATGGCATCGCCGATGAACTTCAGAATCTCGCCCTCGTGACGCTCCACGGCCTGTGCCGCGGCATCGAAATAATCGTTGAGCAGGGTGATGATGTCTTCCAGCGGTTCGTTCTGCGACAACTCGGTGAAGCCGCGCAGGTCGCAGTACCACAGGACGGCATGGATCCGTTCCCCTTCACCGCGCCGGATCAGGCCGTTGAAAATGCGCTCGCCGGTATCACGGCCGACGTAGGTGCTGAGCAGGTCGCGCGCAGTGCGGCGAACCTGTTGCAGTTCCAGCACGGCGGCGAAGGCTCCGTGTACCTCGTCCAGAATGGCAAGATCGAGATCGCTGAAGCCACCGGGGCGGCAGGTTGCAATACTTATGGCGTTCGTCACCTCGCCGGAAAAAGGTAAGGCCGCGATGACGTAATCGGTAAAACCGCGGGCGCCCAGTTCTTCGAGCACGGGATAGTCGCGCGCACAGGTTGGGTCCTCGAGGCGTCGTCGCAAGGCCCGGCCTCCCTCGTAGATGATGCGCACCGGAGAGGCCAGATAGGAATCGGTGTTGCGCACACTGTGCTGGTAACCGACCTCGACCGAATGACCGGTTTCGTAATCCCAGGCAAAGCTGCGCGCGGCAAGCTGAGGGTGAAGCTGCTGGATATGCAGGCTGACGCGGTCCAGTGGGATGCCGGCGGCCCGCAATTTTTGGACCATGTGGTCGAGCAGACGGGCCGTGCGCGCCGCCCGCAGCCGTTCCTCTTCCAGCAGCCAGGTCACGATGGGGCGGGCGTGCTCATGCGCCGCGGCAAGGTCGGGCGTCGACCGGTCCAGGGAGGAAACGCTGCAGACGGAAGCAAACACACGCATGATGTTCCAAATATCTGAATTGTGATGATGGCAGCGGCGCCCGGCTTCAGGCGCGGCGTTTGCGAGGTGCCGGCGCAGCCCGCAGATAGGGAGCCAGATATTGCCCCGTATAGCTTTCGGCGGTGGCGGCCACGTCTTCCGGCGTGCCGGCGGCGACCACGCGTCCGCCCTTGTCGCCGCCTTCCGGGCCCAGGTCGATGATCCAGTCGGCGGTCTTGATGATCTCCAGATTATGCTCGATGACCAGAACGGTGTTGCCCTGATCGACCAGGGCGTGGAGCACTTCGAGCAGTTTGCGCACGTCCTCGAAGTGCAGTCCCGTGGTCGGTTCGTCGAGAATATAGAGCGTGCGCCCGGTCGCCCGGCGCGACAGTTCCTTGGCCAGTTTGACCCGCTGCGCCTCGCCGCCCGACAGCGTCGTGGCCGGCTGACCAATGTGGATGTAGCCGAGGCCGACGCGCTGCAACGTTTCCAGCTTGTTGCGAATGGCCGGAACGGCGCGAAAGAACTCCACACCTTCGTCGACGGTCATGTCGAGGACGTCGGCGATGCTTTTGCCCTTGAAGGTCACCTCCAGGGTTTCCCGGTTGTAGCGCTTGCCCTTGCAGACATCGCAGCGAACGTAGACATCGGGCAGGAAGTGCATCTCGATCTTGATGACCCCGTCGCCCTGACACGCTTCGCAGCGCCCGCCCTTGACGTTGAACGAGAACCGTCCCGGCTTGTAGCCGCGGGCGTTGGCTTCCGGCAGGCCGGCGAACCAGTCGCGGATGGGGGTGAACGCGCCGGTGTAGGTGGCCGGGTTGGAGCGCGGCGTGCGCCCGATCGGCGACTGGTCGATGTCGATCACCTTGTCGAGATATTCCAGGCCTTCGATGGCCTCGTACTGGCCCGGCTGCTCGCGTGCGTTGTGCAGGCGCCGTGCAATCGCCTTGTACAGGGTTTCGATGATGAGGGTTGATTTTCCGCTGCCCGAGACACCCGTCACGCAGGTGAAGGTGCCAAGCGGGATATCGACGCTGACCCGTTGCAGGTTGTGCGCACGGGCGCCGACGATGCGGATGTGCCGTTTGCGCCTGGGCCGCCGCCGCGTCGGGACGGGGATCTGCCGAACCCCCGTCAGGTACTGCGCGGTCAGGCTGTCGGGCGCGCGCATGACTGCCTCGGGCGGTCCGGCGGCAACGACGTGCCCGCCGTGGGTGCCGGCCCGCGGTCCCATGTCGACCAGATAATCGGCAGCGCGGATGGCCTCCTCGTCGTGCTCGACGACGATCACCGTATTGCCCAGATCACGCAGCCGCTTGAGGGTTTCCAACAGACGCGCATTGTCGCGCTGGTGAAGGCCGATCGACGGCTCGTCGAGGACGTAGAGCACGCCGGTCAGGCCGGAGCCGATCTGCGAAGCAAGACGGATGCGCTGGCTTTCGCCGCCGGACAGGGTGCCGGAGGCGCGCGACAGGGTCAGGTATTCAAGGCCGACGTCGAGCAGGAAGCGCAGACGCTCGTTGATTTCCTTCAGGATGCGGGCCGCGATCTCGCGCTGCTGCGGGCGCAGACGCTGATCGAGATCGGCGAACCACGCCGCCGCCTGGCCGACCGACAGCTCGGTTACCTGGCCGATGTGGCGGCCGTCGATCCTGACCGCGAGTGCTTCGGGCTTGAGACGATAGCCGCCGCAGGCCTCGCACGCCCGCGTTGCCTGGTAGCGGCCGAGTTCGTCGCGAATCCAGTCGCTGTCGGTCTCGCGCCAGCGCCGCTCCATGTTCGGCAGCACGCCCTCGAAGGCTTTGCGCGTCTCGTAGGTGCGCACGCCGTCGTCGTAGCGCATGGGGATGACTTCGCCGCCGGAGCCTTCGAGAATTGCGGTGCGGACCCGCTTCGGCAGCTCTTCCCACGGCGTGTGCATCGACACCTTGTAGTGACGGGCCAAGCTTTCCAGCGTCTGACGGTAGTAGGGGGTCGTGGCCTTGGCCCAGGGCGCGATGGCGCCCTCGTGCAGGGACAGGCGCGGGTCGGGCACCACCAGGTCGGGGTCGAAATAATGCGTCGTGCCCAGGCCGTCGCAGGCCGGACAGGCCCCGTAGGGGTTGTTGAAGGAAAACAGGCGCGGCTCGATCTCGTCGATGGTGAAGCCGGACACCGGGCATGCGAAACGGGCCGAAAAGGTCGTTCGTGCGCCGCTCCCGGCGTCTTCGGCAAAGACCAGACCGTCGGCCAGCTCCAGCGCCGTTTCCAGGCTGTCGGCCAGGCGCGCTGCAATTCCCGGGCGCACCACGATGCGGTCGACCACGACCTCGATGTCGTGCTTGCGCTTCTTGTCGAGCTTGGGCGCCTCCTCGATCTCGCAGATCGTGCCGTCGATCTTGACCCGCTGGAAGCCGCGCTTCTGCAGCTCGGTAAGCTCCTTGCGGTACTCGCCCTTGCGCCCGCGCACGATCGGGGCCAGCAGGTAGAGGCGCGTGCCCTCCGGCATGGCCAGGATCCGGTCGACCATCTGGCTGACCGTCTGGCTTTCGATCGGCAGACCGGTGGCCGGGGAATAAGGCACGCCGACGCGGGCGAACAGCAGCCGCAGGTAGTCGTAGATCTCGGTCACCGTGCCGACCGTGGAGCGCGGATTGCGGGACGTCGTCTTCTGCTCGATCGAGATTGCCGGCGACAGCCCCTCGATCGAATCGACATCCGGTTTCTGCATCAGCTCCAGAAACTGACGGGCATAGGCCGACAGCGATTCGACATAGCGGCGCTGGCCCTCGGCATAGAT
>RFLL01000330.1 GCA_003693905.1 Alphaproteobacteria bacterium | reverse complement strand
GTCTATGCGCACGCCGCGCAGCGTAAGCCCCTCGGCGCGCAGGCGCGGCGCCAGCGCGACGACCTTCCGCGCCGCCGCCTCGGTATCGTAGGTGTCGATCAGAAGCACGGCATCCCCGGGCCGGGCCCGGGCGAAGGCGAGAAAGGCCTCGGTTTCGTCGTCGTGCGCCTGGATGAAGGAATGGGCCATCGTGCCGTACATCGGAATGCCGAACATGCGGTGCGCCAGAACCGTGGCGGTGCCGGCAAAACCGGCAATGTAGGCGGCGCGCGCGGCCAGCAGCCCGGCCTCGGCGCCATGGGCCCGGCGTAGGCCGAAATCGACCAGCGTCCTGCCCGGGGCGGCGAGCACCATGCGCGCCGCCTTCGAGGCGATTACGGTCTGATAGTGCAGCAGGTTGAGCAGGCGCGTCTCGACCAGTTGCGCCACCGGCAGCGGTGCGGTGACGCGCAGGATCGGCTCGTCGGCGAAGAACACGGTGCCTTCGGCCATGGCATGGACGTCGCCGGTGAAGCGCATCCGCGACAGATAACTCAGAAAATCGTCCGTGAACTGGCCGATGCCGGACAGCCACTCGATCTCGTCGGTGTCAAAACGCAGGGTTTCCAGGAAATCGAGAGCGCTTTCCAGGCCTGCGGCGATCAGAAAGCCGCGCCGCGCCGGCAGCCGGCGTACGAACAGCTCGAACGTGGCCGGTGCGCTCATGCCGCGCTCGACGTAGGCCTGCATCATGGTCAGTTGATACAGATCGGTCAGAAGCAGACTGGGATGTGCTGGCATCGCAGACGCCGTCGACATCATGGTTACCGCGAACCCGCGGCCCGCCCCTTGCTCCACGCCGGTCACCCCGGGCCACCCTGCCATGGGAGCGGTGCGGCGGTGGTGGTGGCATTGATCGGCATCAAGTCGGCCCCGCCGGGTGGGCGGTAAAGCCCTTTTAATGACACTTGGCTATGCTGATCAGCATGCCAAGATCGCCGCGCCGCCGGCAACCGTCTGGCGTGCCCGGCACGAGCATTTCTTTCACTCTTCTCCCGCGGTCATGTCGTACGGATGCCTGAGCCTCGTCGTCGGTCCCTCGGGGGCCGGAAAGGACACCCTCATTCGCGGCGCCCGGACGGCGCTGGCCGGGGACGGTACCTTCGTGTTCCCGCCGCGCGAGGTGACGCGCCCGGTCGCGCCCGACTGCGAGGAACATGTCAGCATCGCCGAGGCCGAATTCCGGGCCCGGCGGGCGGCCGGTGCCTATGCCCTGTCGTGGCGGGCGCACGGCTTGGGGTATGGGATCCCGCGCCGCATCGAACACGATCTGGACCGTGGGCGCACCGTCGTGGTCAACGTCTCGCGCACGGTGATCGCCGAGGCGCGCCGGCGATATCCCCGGGTCCGCGTCATCCATGTCACCGCGCCGCCGGCGCTTCTGGCGGCGCGGCTGCGTGGGCGCGGGCGTGAGTGCGACCTTGCGGTCGCTGCCCGTCTGGCGCGTGCAGAAGAAATCACCGTCACCGGGGCCGATGTCGTGACGCTGGTCAACGACGGTCCGCCGGAGCGTGCGGTGCAGCAGTTCATTCACCTCCTGTGCCAGGCGCGCGCGGTTGTCTGAGACCGCTTGCCGGCCCGGCGACGGTCGTTGTCCAATGGTAAACAATATATTTATTTTCATACAGTTAGGGGGCAATTGTCACGATTTTGCCCCGCCTGTGACGGTCGGGCTCGGCTATAGTCCGGGCGCGCGGGCTCTCGGGGTGGTGTTGTGTGTCGGGGGCCGCATGCGAAAAAATTGCGTGCAAACGCGAAAACATGACCGGGCGGACACTTGATCCTTGATCGCGCCGCCCGAATGGTGTGGTCCTGTCGTGATGTGCGAAACGTGCCAACGAAGCGAAACAATCAGAGGTATCGAATGCGCAGTTCGGTGAAGGTGCTGCGGGTTGCCGTGGCAACCTGTCTTGGTGTCGTGGCGGGCATGCTCGCCGGTCCGGTGGCGGGCATGGCGGCGCAGTACGAGATTCTGGTCAGTACGTCGTCCGATCGGGCCAATCCCGTACCCCTCGACGGGCAGAGCCTTTCCGGCCCCGTCTACATCTTCACCAGCCCCGATACGGGGGTGCGTCCAACGCGCACGCAACGGGTCGATTTCTACCTTGACGATCCCGGCATGACCGGCGCGCCGATTCACAGCGAACGCCGGGCGCCCTACGATTTCGCCGGCGGCGATACCGGCCGTGCCAATTCGTTCGATCCCGACACGCTGGCACCGGGGGCGCACACCATCACCGCGTCGCTGCCTCTGGCCGACGGCACGCGCAGCGTCGTTCACGCCACCTTCACCACCGGCGGTGTAGCGGGCAACCGGCCGCCTGTTTTCGATCCCGTCGCGCCCCAGACCATCGGCGAAGGGACGACGGCAATGGTGACGCTGAGCGCGCGTGATCCCGACGGCGATCCGGTGGTGCTGGAAGCCGCCGATCTGCCTCCGTTCGCCAGCTTCTACGACAACGGCGACGGCAGCGGCGAGCTCGACATGGCCCCCGCACCGGGCGATGCCGGCACGTACGCAGTACGCATCGTCGCCTCGGACTTCACGGCCGCCGCTGCGACCACGGTTCAGGTCGACGTCACGGCCGCCGGGGCGCCGGTCATCGTTCGGCAACCGCAGAGCCAGACCGTCATCGCGGGGCAGTCGGCCACGTTCACGCTCGGCGTCGACGGCATCGCGCCGTTCTCCTATCAGTGGCAGCTCGATGGCCGTGACGTGGCCGGGGCCACCGGCGCCAGCTTCACTATCGGCCCGGTCGGGCTCGGTGATGACGGAACCCGGGTGCGCGCCATCGTTGCCGACGCCAACGGGACTGCCGTGACCAGTGCCGAGGCGACGCTGACGGTGCGCGCCAGCGCCGGCCTGGTGGCCGATGCCGACAATCCGCGCTGGCTGCGCTATGGCGACGGGCGGCGCTTTTTCCTGTGCAGCGCCGGCAATCCGGAAAACTTCCTCTACCGCGGCACGCGCCAGGCCGACGGCACCCGTCGCGGCGATCAGGATGCGCTGATCGACAAGCTGCGCACCACCGGTGCCAACGGCATCTACATGCAGATCATCCGTTCTCACGGCGGCGACGGCGGCACCAAGCACAATCCGTTCGTCAACGGCGACCCGGCGCTCGGCCTCGACGAGGACATCCTGAACCAGTGGGACGCTTGGTTCACGGCCATGGATCGGGCCGGCATCGTCGTCTACCTGTTCTTCTATGACGATGGCGCTTCGATCTGGGCCGGTGGCGACGCCGTGCCGGCGGCGGAGCGGGCCTTCATCGAGGCCATCGTCTCCCGCTTCAAGCACATCGACAACCTGATCTGGGTCATCGCCGAGGAATATCAGGAGGTGTTCACGCCGGCGCGGGTCTCGAACATGGCTGCCATCATCCGCGCCGCCGACGAGCGCGCCCACCCGATCGCCGTGCACAAGCTGAACGGCCTGTCGTTCACCGAATTCGCCGACGATCCCAACATCGACCAGTACGCGATCCAGTACAACGAGGTCACCGCCGACCAGATGCATCAGGCCATGGTGGCGCAGTTCGCGGCCGCGAACGGGCGCTACAACCTCAATATGTCCGAATCGAAGGGCCATGGCACCGGAACCTCGGCCCGGCGCAAGAACTGGGCCGCGGCGATGGGCGGCGCCTACGTCATGAACCTCGAATGGGACATCGCCTCGACCAGCACCGCTGATCTCAAAGGGTGCGGCTACATGGTCGATTTCTTCGAGGCGACCAATTTCGACATCATGGAGCCGCGCGACGATCTCGCCTTCGGCGGCACCGACTACGTACTCGCCGCGCCGGCTGCGCGGTCCTACATCC
>RFLL01000329.1 GCA_003693905.1 Alphaproteobacteria bacterium | reverse complement strand
GTATCGGTGGCGGTGGCGAGGGGGGCGGAAGGTGCGGCGGGTCCGCGGCTGCGCTGTGCGCGCGCGGCACGGGTGAAGATCGGTGGCACCGGCGGCAGGCCGCCGTGAATGATCTTTTCCCGTGCGATTGGCGTGGCCGGCGGCCGCGGCACCGGGGCCGAAAGATCGGATGCGGTGCGATCGTCCGCGCCGGATCCGGACGTGCTGCTGCGCGAGTGTGCCGCGTCGGGGCGGCGCAGAAACGCCGGGATGCGGCGCAGGAACGGATCGTCGAAATCCATGAAATCCCCCGGGGATGTGGCGTTCCGTGAAACATCAACAGTTCCACAAATGTGGGGGATTAAAGTTAAGGGACGGTGAAGCCGCCGATTTCGTCCATTTTTTTCCGATTCCACCGACCGGGCCGGGGCCGCACGGCTCCGTTCAGCCCCACGGGCCGGTGCTCCCGCCGCGCCGCCGGGGCCGGCGTCCTGCTCCGGAGTGCCGATGGCCCCGGGGCCCGCCGAACAGGGGAAAGCGGCGGCTGCGAAAGGGGATGATCAGGATCGCCCCGGTGATGAAGCCGCCGATATGAGCCCAGTAGGCTACGCCGCCCGGCTGCCCGGTGGACAGGGCCGACTGGATGAACTGGAGGACGAACCAGAACCCGAGCACGACCAGCGCCGGCACGCGCACCGTGGTCAGAAAAAAGCCGATCGGCACCAGAACCAGCACGTGGGCACGTGGAAACAGCATGATATAGCCGCCGAGCACGGCGCCGATGGCGCCGCTGGCACCGATCATCGGTACCGTCGAGGTCGGATCCTGCAACGCCTGGGTCAGGGCGGCGGCCGTTCCGCCCAGCAGGTAGAAGACGATGAAGCGCACATGCCCCATCGAATCCTCGACGTTGTTGCCGAAGATCCACAGGTACAGCATGTTGCCGATCAGGTGCATCCAGCCGCCGTGCAGGAACATCGAGGTCAAAATCGACACCTCGGGCGGAATGCGTGCCACTTCGGGCGGCAGGTGCGCCTCGCCGAACAGCACCGCGGGGATCATACCGAAGGAATAGACCGCCTTCTGCGCCCCGACCGGCCCCAGTGAAAGCTGCCACAGAAAGACCAGAACGCAGGTCCCGATCAGTCCGATCGTGACCACGGGGGTCAGCGTCGTCGGGTTGTCGTCGTGGAGCGGGATCATGGTCCCTGAAAGATGACCGGAATGACGCGGCCGGGCAAACCGGAAAATGCCCGCTTCGGTGACCCCGGGCAGAGGAGCGACGGTTGCCTCAGGCGTCGTCGACGTAATGCGGCTCGGGACGACGATGAAGGTCCTCGTAATGGACCAGGACCGGTTCGCCCAGAGGGCACGGCACGCCGTCGCGAAACGCCCATTCGCCGCGCGTACAATTGGCCGCGGCGACATAGCCGTTGAGATAGGCCCGGCGGTCGATGGCGGCGGTGTTGGGGCCGGACCCGTGCACCGTACACGGGTGCCACAGGGCAACGTCGCCCGGTGCCAAGTCGAGAGAAACCAGACGCGCCGGGTCGAGCCCAAGCGCCTTCAGGTCGTCGGCGCTCATCTCGGCCTGCAGGATGCGCCCGCGTTCGGGAAAGCGCAGCCGGCCCAGGCGGTGGCTGCCGGGATAGACCTGGATGGCACCGTTGTCCGGGCGGTGCGGGTCGATCGCGATCATGGTCTGGACGAAGGACGATTCCGGGTCGCGGTAGGCGGTGGTCGGACGGCGGAAGTGGATGTCCTGGTGATAACCGAATTCGACCCGTGCCGCCCCCGGGGGTTTCCAGTGCATCTGGTTGATGATCTGCTTCAGATCGCGGCCGATCAGCGGCGCCACGATGTCGAACAGACGCCGATCGGTGCGCACCCGGGCCAGGAGCGGATCGAAATAGGCGGGCCACTGGACAAAGCGCACGATGCGCCCGAGCACAGGATCGCGGGCGAGCTGGAAGAGAACGTTCCGGCTCCGAAACGACTGGCCGCGCGCCAGTGCCCGGGCATAAATCCGCTCAAAGGCGGCGGCCAGCTCCGCCACCTCGGCCGGGGCGAAAACCCCGCGCACGACGGCGAAGCCATGGGTCCGGTAGTGTGCAACGTGACCGGTATCCATCCCGCCGGCCCTTCCTGTCGGACGTCTGCGAGGGCACCGATTGTGCCTTGAGACGGCCTTACAGGCTGCTAACGGGAAAAGCCGGCCCTGGCGGGGAGGCTCTTCCGCCGCCGGCCGGACGATCACGGGGCGCCGGCACGGCGGTATTCGCTCAGATAGATGTCGGGGCCGTCGATGCCACCGATGCGGGCAACAATGCGTCCGATCGCAGGGGCATAGAAGAGATCCTCGCGCACCGCCTCGCCCCGCCCTGCCGTTCGGAGCGTACAGCGGACGCGATAGGCGGCGAAATGCCCGGCCGGGACCGCAATCGTGCCGTATCCAGTGACCGTGCAGGTGCGGGTGCGCCGCGTGGTCCGCGATCCATCCGAACGCCAGGTGCGAAAGCTCCGGTGCCACTTTTTTCCGACCACGAGAGGAAACGACAGGCGCCCGTCATCGGGGTCGAAGCGGCGATCGCTCCCGAACGGCCGGACGCGCCGGACCAGCGCCAGATGCGGTGTCATGTACCGGGTTTCATGGTCCAGATCGCGCCGAAAGACGAGAAGTCCGTCGTCGCGCCCTGCAAACACCTCGACCACGATGGCGCCGTCGCCGGTGGTGAACCAGAATTCGTCGCCCGGTGTGAACCGCGGCGCCGGGGCCGCCGTGTCCGGTGGCGGTGCCGGGGTCCACAGAGGCGTGCTCGAGGATGAGGGCAGAGAGATCGATTCGCAGGCGGCGAGCATGCCGAGACCGGCAAGGACGGCGCCCGTCCGCCGCAGGCAGGGGGGAATCGATCGGCCGCGACCGGCACGGCGCCGATCGAATCGACCTCTCGGCACGGGTGCGGGCATGCGCTCCATGGACGCGAGCATGGCACCATCTCAAGGACGGCGCCATCTTTCGCACGCGGCCGGTGTTCGGGGTGCCGGGATGACGTCCGGCGCGTGTCTGCGCGCTACTCCTGCGCGTTGCCGCCGTTTCCGTTTCCCGCGGCGCGCATGGCCTGCCAGAAATCAACGATGGCCATGATCTGAACGAGGACGATCACGATCCACAGGTCGATTTCGTTGATGTAGACGGCCAGAAACAGGGTGAAGGCGATGAACACCAGCAGCGCCAGCGGTGCGATGATCCTGTCGGCCATGGGCCCGCCTCCTTCTCGTTTTCCTAGTCTTCGTCGTCGCTCGCGCCGGTGAGGGCGGCCACGGTGGCCGCCAGCCAGCGGGCGGTACGCAACAGCCGGGCGTCGTCGTGGCGCCGCCCGACCAGTTGCACGCCGATCGGCAGACCGTTTTCGCCCTGCAACAGCGGCAGGGTGACGGCCGGGGTGCCACAGAACGTCCACAGGGTGCAGAACACCGGGTTGCCGGTGCTGTCCAACCCGCGCGGGGCGGGACCGGGGGCGGCCGGCGTCAGGATGGCGTCGAAGCGCTCAAAGACCTCGTCGAGGCCGCGGTTGAGCAGATCGCGCCAGGCCACCGCGCGGGTATAGTCGAGGGCGAGCGTGCGCTGTCCCTCCTCGATCATGTCGATCAGGGTCGGGCTCAACCGGTCCCGGCCGCGGCGGTAGAACGGGTCGAAGCTGAGGGCCAGATCGGTGCAGTAAATGGTGCGGTGGCCGCCGAGCGCATTGGCGAACACCTCCGGCAGTTCGACCGTGTCACAGACCTCGCCCAGGGCTTCGACCAGTTCGGCAAAGGCCGCCTGCGTCTGTTCCTCAGCCTGGTCCCAGGCCGGTCCCTTGACGAAAGCGATGGCCGGCGTCACGGGCGGTTCCTGGGCGGCAACCTCGCGCAGGGATGGGCGCACCCGGGGGCGGGAG
>RFLL01000328.1 GCA_003693905.1 Alphaproteobacteria bacterium | reverse complement strand
GTGTCGGTCTGTGGGAGTCGGGCGAGGTGCGGTTCAACCCGACCGGCAGCGTGACCGTCTTCACCGGGTCGCACAGCCATGGCCAGGGCCATGAAACGACGTTCGCCCAGCTCATCTCGGATCGCCTCGGGGTGCCGATCGACCAGGTCGAGGTGGTCCACGGCGACACCGGCTCGGTTCCGTTCGGGATGGGCACCTACGGATCGCGTTCGCTGGCCGTCGGCGGCTCGGCCTTGGCGCGGGCCTGCGACAAGATCATCGAGAAAGGCAAAAAGATCGCCGCTCATCTGATGGAAGCTTCGGTCGACGATATCGAATTTTCGGCCGGAACCTTCCGTGTTGCCGGCACCGACAAGACCAAGACGATCGGCGAAATCGCCTTCGCCGCCTACGTGCCTCACAACTATCCGGAAGGGCTGGAGCCGGGGCTGGACGAAACCGCGTTCTACGACCCACTCAACTTCACCTATCCCGCCGGCACGCATATCTGCGAGGTCGAGATCGACCCTGAGACCGGGGTGGTGGAGATCGTCGACTGGGTGGCGGTGGACGATTTCGGCAAGGTCGTCAACCCGATGATCGTCGAAGGCCAAGTCCACGGCGGCATCGCCCAGGGCGTCGGTCAGGCGCTGGTGGAAAACTGCGTCTACGACAAGGAATCGGGCCAACTCCTTACTGGCTCGTTCATGGACTATTGCATGCCGCGGGCTGACGACCTACCGTCGTTCAAGGTCGGCATGACGCATACGCCGTGTCCGCACAACCCGCTGGGGGTCAAGGGCTGCGGCGAGGCCGGAGCGATCGCCGCTCCGCCGGCGCTGATCAACGCCGTCACAGACGCACTGGGTATCAAGCATCTGGACATGCCGGCGACCCCGGAACGGGTCTGGCATGCGGTGCAACAACGCCGCATGGCCGCGGAATAGAGGGAGGATCGGACGATGTACGCATTCTCATACTATCGGGCGCAATCCCTCGACGATGCCGCACGGCATCTGGCCAGCGACAGCGAAGCCAAGATTCTGGCCGGCGGCCAGACCCTGCTGCCGGCGTTGAAACAACGCCTGGCGCACCCTTCGGAAGTGATCGACCTCGGCGGGCTGGCCGAACTCTCCGGCATCCGCGAAGAGGGCGATGCCATCGTCGTCGGGGCGATGACGCCCCACGGTGCGGTCGCCGCCAGCGAGCTGGTCAAGGCACGCATCCCTGCACTGGCCGCATTGGCCGAATCCATCGGGGATCCGCAGGTCCGCAATCGCGGCACCATCGGCGGCTCGATCGCCAACAACGATCCGGCCGCCGATTACCCGGCCGGTCTGGTCGGGCTGGGTGCCACGGTGCGCACCAACAGGCGCGAGATCGCGGCCGACGATTTCTTCACCGGCATGTTCGAGACCGCGCTGGATGAAGGCGAGATCATCACCGCGGTGTCGTTCCCGGTACCGCAGCGGGCCGGGTACGCCAAATTCCCCAACCCGGCCTCGCGCTATGCGATCGTCGGCGTCATGGCGGCACAGGGGCCGGCCGGCACCCGGGTTGCGGTCACCGGGGCGGGGCCATGCGTGTTCCGGGTGGCGGCCATGGAAGAGGCGCTGGCGCGCGATTTCTCGCCCGCCGCCCTCGACGACATCACGGTTCCGGCCGATGACCTCAACGCCGACATCCACGCCTCGGCCGAGTACCGGGCCCATCTGGTGACGGTGATGGCCAAACGCGCCGTTGCTGCCGCAACGGGCTGAGGCCCGTCCCGACACGCGGACGTCGCGTCTTGCGGGCCGGCCCTGTTCGGGGCCGGCCCGTTTTCACATGCGCTGCGTGAAGGCGTGAAGTACCTCGATTCCGTGCCGAGGAATAATCGTCTACGCTGAGACGGTCGTTTCTCAGACGATTGCCGATCGAAGCAAAAAGGCCGGCACGAATGCCCCGACGCCTCAAACGGATTCTGTTTGCAGGCTTTGCCGTCGCGGCAATCCTGATTGCGGTGGCGATCGGATTTCGCGCCTCGTTGCTCGAAGCAGTGCTGAGCACGGCGCTGCGTGTCCGCGGCGTTGCCAACGTTGCGCTCAGCGTCACCGACGTCGGCCCGACCCAGACCCGGATCAGCGATGTCAGGCTGGCATTTCCTGATCCACCAGGGGCGACACTCGTCATCGACGACGTGCGCCTTCTCTATACGCTTGGCGACATTCTCAACGGACGGCTCGGAGCCGTTGCCCTCGACGGTCTGCGTCTCGACCTCGATCTGGTAGACAAAACCGCAGAAACGGTGCCGCCGGCCCCCTTCCCTTTCACCTGGCCCGGTACCGGGGCCGCTTCCCTGCGCGATCTGCCCGCCCTGCCCCCGTTCACCGTGACCGACGCCCGGATCACGGCGGCAACCCAGCTCGGTCTTGTGAGGATCCGCGGCGAAGGCGTGCTCCACACGAGCCGGGAGACCATGGCTGGGCGGGCGACCTTCACCTTCGCTGGGCCGGGCACGCTCGTGCACGGCACGGCGGAGGCGGAGATCACCGTCGACGGCGGCCTGGCGGGTTCCGTTCAGATCGCCCGCGGATCGGTCGAGATGAACGACCTGCATCTCAAGGGCCTCACCGGGGACGGGGCCTTTTCGGTTCGCCCCGGGGCTCGTCCCGCCGGCCGGGCCGCACTCACGGCGAGGACGGTCCGGATCGGCGGAATGGACATGGCGCCGCTGCGTCTCGACTTCGATGCCGGCAAAACAGGGGTGACGGTGGCCTTGCGCCTCGGCACCAGAGCGGCGGCCGGCCGGGCCGCAATCGACGTGAGCGTACAGGATATCGACACCCGGCCCCGTCTTGCCTTCGCAGCCGAAGCCGAAGCCGAAGCGACCGCTAGCAGTGTCCTGTGGTCTCTCATCGGCCTGCCTGCCCCGTCTGCCGGACGCGCCACGGTGCGTGTGAGCGGCGATGGCGCCCTTGCATCCGACAGGATGCCCCTGCGTCTGCCGACAACCCCCGGCGCCCTGCTGCGCGTCCTGCCGGACGATCTCAGGGGGCGCTTCGCGGTGGCCCTGGATGATATCGCCTATGACGGCCGCTTTGCCCGATTGAATGCCCGTGCCGAGACCGCGTTCATGCGCCGCAACGACGGGCTGGAGTTCGCCTTGCACGACCCGGCGCAGGTGCGCATTGCCGGCCTTGCCCCCGCCTGGCTGGGGACGCTCGGCGTACCGGCGGCCGCCATTGCCGCAATCGGCACCGAGGCAAGCGTTGAAATCCGACCCGCCGATCGCATGGCGCGGCCCCTGCTGCGTCTTACCCCCGCGCCGCCGGACACCGGCGATCGCCTGCGCTTTACGACTGCCGTCGGGACGACGGTGCGGGGGGCGGCGCTCTCGTTCGGCTTCAACGGGACTGCAAAGGGCACGCCCGAAGCCGGTGACGGCACGGCCACCGTGGATGCGACGCTGGTCAGGACGCGCTTCGGCCCCGTGCGCCTGCACGACATCAAGGGGCGCGCTCCAGTCGCGTTTGCCTGGCAACCGGGACAGATACGCGTGAAGCTGGCCGATGCCGGCACCGTCACGCTGGCCCGGGCGGCGCTTGCAGGCACTCTCGACACCCTCGATCCGGTCCGCATCGCTCTTTCAAGCGCACAGATCCTGCTCGACCGGCAGGGGCCGGATGGCGCGGTGCGGCCCCGCGCCACGGCAATTCTGCACCCGGCCCCGATCCGCCTGCGTCTGCGGCCAGGGACGGATGGCGGCGATGGCCGCACGGTGACGGCGCACGCCGGGCGCATCGCATGGTCGGCCGGCACCGGCCCCGGCAGCGAGCCCGACCTGCGCCTGACGGTTGCCGGCGGACGGATCGCTTTCGCGCGTCCCGACCTTGCGCTGGAGGCCGTTGCGGGCGAGCTTACCCGGAGCGGGCGCGAAAAGCCGCTGCGGCTGCGGGTCACGCAGGCGACGCTGCGCGACCTGAGGGATCCGCCTCGCTTCGCACCACATTCACTCGGCGCCGAGGCGACCTTGGGCGGCGGTCTTGCGACCTTCACGGCGCGGCTGCGGACGCGCCCGGACCTGCCCGGCCTGACGATTGCCGGAACCTACGACCTAGCGCGTCAACGTGCCGAGGCCACCGCCACCTTCGGTCCCTTCGACTTTGCACCCGGCGGCCTGCAACCGGCAGCACTTGCTCCCGCCCTCGACGGATTGCAACGGGTCCGCGGCCGCATCGCCGGCCGGGCGAAGCTGTGGCGCCGCAACGGCCGCATCGACGGCAATGCCGTGCTCACCGTCGACGATCTGTCGTTCGCCACTCCTCAGGCCCGGGTCGAGGGACTGTCGCTCTCACTGGCTTTGGAGCATCTGCTTCCCCTGGCGAGCGCCCCGGCTCAGCGCCTCGTCGTACGCCGGATCGACCCCGGTGTGCCGCTCGATGACATCGTGGTCGAATTTCGGGTCGTCGGCACGACGCCGCCGCATCTGCGCGTGGCCCGGGCCGAGGCGTCGCTGATCGGCGGACGCATCGCGACCCGCGATCTCGTGATTGACCCGCGTACACTTGATCAGGAAATTCCGATCACGGTCCGCGCCCTTGATCTCGGCGCCGCGCTCGATCTGCTCGGCGTCGAAGGACTTTCGGGTCGGGGAACGCTTTCCGGTTCGTTGCCGCTCGTTCTGCGCGCCGGCGCGCCGGTCATCTCCGGCGGCGTGCTGCGTGCCGACGGCCCCGGCGTGCTGCGCGTGCGCTCCGAAGCCGCAGCACAGGCTTTGGCCGGTGCCGGTGAATCGGCGGATCTGGCGCTGCGTGCGCTCCAGGATTTCCGCTACGAGACCCTGACGCTGACCATCGACGCCGCCCCCGACGGATCGGCCACGGCCCGCCTCAACATGCTGGGGCGCAATCCGGCCGTGCTCGAAGGTTATCCGTTCCGGTTCAACATCGCCCTGGAAGCCAACCTGCAACAGTTGACCGCCGCTCTGGCCAAAGCCTACCGCCTGCCCGCTCAGGCCCTGGGTCAGCTGTGGCGTCGCGCTCCATAAACGGGGAAAAGCCCTCCAACCCCTCAATTCCCGGCACGGGGTCTTGTCAGAACGCTGCCCGATCGCGCAGCATGGAAACGATTTGCCCTGTGGCCGGAAGGCATAGCCATGACCGACACCCGATTGCGTCCCCCTTTGCTTTCTCACCGCCTGCTTGCCCAAGGGCGAGGTGCCGCCACCGTGCTTGGCCTGCTGGCGCTCGGTGCATGCCAGCCGACCGTCCGTGTCGAGCCGCCGAAGGAGCCGATCACCATCAACCTCAACATCAAGCTTGATGCCAACGTCCGCGTGCAGCTCGAAAAGCAGGCCGAAGAAGACATCAAGGCCAACCCGGACATTTTCTGACCGATGAGCGCACGAGCCCCGACCTCGACCTCGACCTCGACCTCGAACCCAAGCGCATCCATCGCCCCGTTCCGCGCGAGGAGATCCGTCATGTTCCTGCCATTTCGCACCTTCTTGTGCGTCCTGACGATCCTGCTGGGCGGGCTGCTGCTGCCCGGCGCATATGCACCGACACAGGCACAGGATCTGGACGCCTTGCGCGCCAGCGGTGCCGTCGGCGAAACCGCCGAGGGATATCTCGTGGCGCGCGACCCGTCGTTTCAGGCTTTCGTCGATCAGGTCAACGCCAAGCGACGTCGAATCTATGCCGAACGCGCCAAGGCCCAAGGCGTGCCGGTCGATCAGGTCGGGCGCGTCTACGCCAAGGAGATCTTCGACGATGCCCCCCCGGGCACCTGGTTCCGCGGTCCCGACGGCAAGTGGGTGCAGAAGAAATAGCCCTGTCACCGGCTGGCGGACATCGAGAAAGAGCAGGACGACGACCGATCGCGGGACAGGTCTCGGCTCCGGCATCGGACGCCGCCCCGCTTCGTCGCTGCCCGCATTGCACCGGCGCATCAGGCTTTTATAGTGGCGTCATCGACCATCCTTTTTGTCACACCAGCGTTGGAGCCGTCCCCCGCCCGATGACCGACACCGTCCCTGCCTCGACCGTCCCCGTGCCCACGCGCGCTTTGCCGAAATCACCCGATGAGGCCCTGACCCTGCTCGGCGAGGGGCGCTATGTCGCCGATCGCAGCCTGGCCACCGTGCTTTATCTGTCACTGACTCTGAAGCGGCCGCTGTTTCTCGAAGGCGAGGCCGGCGTCGGCAAGACCGAGATCGCCAAGGTCCTGGCCGAGGTCCTGGGGCGGCGTCTGTTGCGTCTGCAATGCTATGAGGGCCTGGATATCAGCGCCGCGGTCTACGAGTGGAACTACCCGCGCCAGATGGTCGAGATCCGCATCTCCGAGGCGGTCGGCGATCGCGACCGCGAAACCCTGGCCACCGACATTTTCGACGAACGGTTCCTGATCGAACGGCCCATTCTGCAAGCGTTGCGTCCCGATCTGGCCGGGCCGCCGGTGCTGCTGATCGACGAGCTCGACCGTAGCGACGAGCCGTTCGAGGCCTTCCTGCTCGAAGTCCTGTCGGACTATCAGGTCACGATCCCCGAACTCGGAACCATCAAGGCCAAGGAGCCGCCGATCGTCGTCATCACCTCCAACCGCACGCGCGAGATCCACGACGCGCTCAAGCGGCGCTGTTTCTACCACTGGCTCGATTACCCGAACGCCGAGCGCGAGTTGGAGATCCTGCGCGTCAAGGCCCCGAAAGCGCCGGAGACCCTGGCGCGCGAGGTCGTCGCCTTCGTGCAGGCGTTGCGCAAGAAGGACCTGTTCAAGCTACCCGGCATCGCCGAGACCATCGACTGGGCCGAGGCGCTGGTGCAGCTCGACAAGATCGCTCTCGATCCCGAAACGGTCGATACCACCCTCGGCGTGCTGCTCAAGTACCAGGACGATATCGCCCGCATCCAGGGCAGCGAAGCCGCCGCCATTCTGGACGAGATCAAGCGCGCGGTGGCAGCGGCTCCGGCGGGCTGAGCGCAAGCGCCATGGTCGCCGATCACGTGCTTTCCCCTGCCGCCGTCGGCGCTTCGGCACCGGACAGCCGGCTGGCCGAGAACATCATGCACTTCGCGCGCACCCTGCGCGCGGCCGGGCTGCCGGTAGGCCCGGGCAAGGTGCTGGACGCGGTGCGCGCGATCGAAGCGGTGGGCGTACGCCGGCGCGACGACTTCTACTGGGCGCTGCATGCGGTTTTCGTCAACCGCCGCGATCAACGCGAGCTGTTCGACCAGGCCTTTCACATCTTCTGGCGCAATCCGCAGGTGCTGGAACGCATGCGCGCGCTGCTGCTGCCCGACGTGCGCCCGACCCCCGGCACCGAAGGCGAAGCCGAGACCGAGATCAGCCGCCGCCTGGCCGATGCGCTGGGCCTGGAACGCAGCGCCGCGGACGCACGGAACGAGCGCGAGGAAGAGCGGGTCGAGATCGACGCGGTGCTGACCTTTTCGCCGCGCGAGGTCCTGCAGACGATGGACTTCGAATCGATGTCGGCCGACGAGGTGGCCCGCGCCAAGGCGGCGATCGCGGCCATGCGTCTGCCCATCATGGCCGTGCCGACGCGCCGCTTCCGCCGTGCGCATCGCGGCCGCCGCAGCGACCTGCGGGCGACCATGCGCGCGGCCCTGCGCACCGGCGGCGACATGATTCCGCTGCGCTGGAAGGCACGCCGGCGACGCCATCCGCCGCTGGTCATCCTGTGCGACATCTCCGGTTCGATGAGCCGCTATTCGCGCATGCTGCTGCATTTCATGCACGCCATCACCAACGACCGCGACCGGGTGCACACCTTCGTGTTCGGCACCCGCCTGACCAACATCACCCGCTATCTGCGGCACAAGGACGTCGATATCGCCCTCGACAAGGTCGCGGACGCGGTTGTCGACTGGGCCGGCGGCACGCGGATCGGCGCCTGCCTGCACGATTTCAACGTCCACTGGTCGCGCCGGGTCCTGGGCCAGGGGGCGGTGGTGCTGTTCATCTCCGACGGCCTCGATCGTGACAATGCCGAGGGGCTGGCCGCTGAGATCGAACGTCTGCACAAATCCTGCCGCTGGCTGATCTGGCTGAACCCGCTCTTGCGCTACGAAGGCTATCAGCCCAAATCATTGGGGGCGAAGGCGATCATGCCCCACGTCGATGATTTTCGCACGGTCCACAACCTGGACAGCCTGGCGCAACTGGCCGCGGTGCTCAGCCGCCCGGCGACGCGCCGTCACGAAGGGGTCAGCGAATGGCTGGACGCGACGGCCTGAAGGTGGCCGCACAGATGAGCGCACATGAAGACATCCTGGCCGAAGCCGCGCGCTGGCACGACGAAGGCCGCACGGTGGCGCTGGCCACCGTGGTCGCGACCTGGGGCTCGTCGCCGCGACCGGTGGGCAGCCAGCTTGCCGTCGACGACAGCGGGCGGATGATCGGGTCGGTATCCGGCGGCTGCATCGAGGGGGCGGTGGTGCATGAGGCCCGCCAGGTCATGGCCAGCGGCGAAGCGAAGCTGCTGGAATTCGGCGTCACCGACGAGATGGCGTGGGAAGTCGGTCTGGCCTGCGGCGGCACCGTGCGGGTGTTCGTCGAACGTCTCGACTGAACCCCGGCCGAGGTGACGACCATGCCGTTCCACGCCTTGCACATGCCATAGCCGCCATGAAACGTTCCGTTCTCGATGCCTTGCAGGCGGCCCGCGCCGCCCACCGCCCGGCGGCCCTGGTCACCGCGCTGGACGGCGGCCGCCAGGCCCTGATCGATGGCGCGACGGTGATCGGCGACCTGCCTGTCGATGCCCGCCTGCGCGCCGCCGTCGAATGCGCCCTGCGCGAAGACCGCAGCGGCGTCATCGAGGGCACCGACATCGAAGAGGCCGGCGCGGCCGGAGTGTTCATTCACGTGTTCAACCCGCCGTTGCGCATGATCGTGGTCGGTGCGGTGCATATCGCCCAGGCGCTGGTACCAATGGCGCGCCTCGTCGGCTACGAGGTCATCGTGGTCGATCCGCGCCGCGCCTGGGCGACCGAAGACCGGTTTCCCGATGTAACACTCGACACCGGCTGGCCGGACGAGGCGCTGTACCGTCTGGCCCCTGACCGACGCACCGCCGTCGTGACCCTCACCCACGACCCGAAACTCGACGATCCGGCCCTGATCGCGGCACTTCGCAGCCCGGCCTTCTACATCGCCGCCTTGGGCAGCCCCCGTACCCACGCCAAGCGTCTGAGCCGTCTGCGCGAAGCGGGTCTGGACGAGGCCGCCCTGGCGCGCATCCATGGTCCCGCCGGCCTCGACATCGGCGCCCGCAGTCCGGCCGAGATCGCGTTGTCGATCCTGGCCGAGGCCACC
>RFLL01000327.1 GCA_003693905.1 Alphaproteobacteria bacterium | reverse complement strand
GATCCACACCGATCCCGCAATGACGACAAAAGCCGCACCCGGCGCCGCCGTTGCGGCCGCGCCGTAGCGGCCCGGTGCGACCAACAGGACCGCCGCCGCCGCGGCACCAATCCCCGCAAGCCCGGCTATGAGGGCGCCAGCCTGTCCAGGCGGCCGGGTCACACCCCCCTGACGCAGCAGGGACTCGAATTGGCGAACGATCCCGATCCCGGCGGGGGCCTTGCGCCCGCGGGACACGCGAACGCTGGCGCGCACCGCGCCCGGCGCCGTCTCGCGCCGAGGATCGAGGCGGTGTTTCAGGAGCATGCGCTTCGGCTGCGCCGCCCACAGGCCGGCGGCTCCGCTCAGCGCGCACACGACGGCAAGAAACACGCTGGCATAAAGACCATAGAGTACGATCGGCACGCCCGTCTCGACCATGCGCAAGCCCCCTCACCCCAGTGGTCGCACGGAATGGCCCGGATCGAACAGATCCGGTGGCAGCCCGATGCCGCGGGCTTCTATCTCGGCCATGAACGTCGGCCGCAGGCCGGTCGGCAGACATTCGCCTTCGATCGTCCCGTCGGCGGCGACGGCCCGGCGGTGGAAGCGAAAGATCTCGTGCATGGTAACGACCTCGCCTTCGAGGCCGGTCACTTCGCTGAGACTGACCAGCCGCCGCCTGCCGTCGCTCATGCGCTCCAACTGCACGACGACGTGCAGCGCCGAAGCAATCTGTCCGCGCATGGTGCGTTCGGGCAGATCGAGCCCCGCCATGCCGAGCATCTGTTCGATGCGAAACAGCGCATCGCGGCATGAATTGGCATGTACGGTGGTCATCGAACCTTCATGACCCGTGTTCATCGCCTGCAACATGTCGAACGCCTCGCCGCCGCGCACCTCGCCGACGATGATCCGGTCGGGGCGCATGCGCAGGGCATTCCTGAGCAGATCGCGCTGAGTGACCTCGCCCCTGCCTTCGATGTTGGGCGGGCGGGTCTCCAGGCGCGCGACGTGAACCTGCTGAAGCTGAAGCTCGGCTGCATCCTCGATGGTTACGATGCGCTGACGCGGATCGATGAACGCCGACATCGCGTTGAGCAGCGTCGTCTTGCCGCTGCCGGCACCGCCGGAGATGACGACGTTGCGGCGGCAGCGCACCAGGGCGGCCAACAGCGTCGCGCATGACGAGGGCAGAGTGCCGAGCGCGACCAGGCGGTCCATGTCGATGCGCACCGGCGCGAATTTGCGGATCGACAGCAGCGGCCCATCCACCGCCAGCGGGGGGATGATCGCATTGACGCGCGAGCCATCGGCCAGGCGCGCATCGACCATCGGTTGCGCTTCGTCGATGCGCCGGCCGGCACCGGAGACGATCTTGTCGATGATGCGCAACAGGTGACGATCGTCCTTGAAGCGCACCGGCGCCGGCTCCAGGCGTCCGTCGCGTTCGACGAACACGTGGCGATGGGTGTTGACCAGAATATCGGCAACCGTGGCGTCCTTGAGCAGCGGCTCCAGGGGCCCCAGACCGAGCAGTTCGTCGAGGATGTCATCGACCAGTCGGGTGCGTTCGGACAGGTTGAGAGGGGCCGCCTCGTCGGCCAGAAGTTCACGCACGATTTCACCGATCTCGCGGCGAAACTCGGCCGGCGGCATGCGGTCGATCACCGACAGATTGAGCGTATCCAGCAAGCGCCGGTGAAGACGCATCTTGAGGTCGGTATAGCGCGGCGCCGGCGCGCGCCGCGGGTGTACGCTCCACTCCGCACCCGGCGTCACCGCTGCCACGGCTGCGAAACCGCGGCGGCTCACCGTCCCGGTGTTGCGGCGTACGGCCGTCTCGTCGGTCGGGATTTCCATTCCTCGTCACCTCCCTGTCCGGCCGCCTTCGAATTGATTGCTCTCAGGCCGTTGCCGCCCCGTTGCAGCACGACGGACCCGTGCGGCGGCATCCCCCCGGCCCCGGCGATCATCGCAAGCAGGCGCCGGAGGCCGCTTTCGACCTTGCTGCGCCGGCGCACCGCGTGGAGCGGCACCCCGCGGTCGATAGCTTCGCGAACCAGCGCGAAATCGCTGGGCACAATGCAATCGAAAGGGCGACCGAGGGCACGTTCGACCTCGCGCACCTCGGCCCGGTGCCCCCAATGCCGGCGATGGCGATTGAGGACGAGACAAAGCGCGACACCGTCGAGACCGTGCCGGCGCATCGTCTCGATGTGGCGACGCGCGCGGCGAACGCCGTCCACCCCCATCTGCATCACCAGAACGACCAGGTCCGCGTTCTGAACGATGCGATGACTCCACGCCGTCCATGCTCCGGGCAGGTCGATCAGCACCGTGTCGTAGGCACACCGCGCCAGCGCAAGGCAGTCGTCGACGACCTCCGGCGCCACGACATCCAGGGGCAGAACCTCGCGCGGAGCGGCAAGGACGTGAAGGCCGCTGTCGTGACGGGTCATGACGCTGCGCAACAGCTCGCCATCGAGGCGATCGGCAGCGTCGAGCAGATCCGCCAGCCCGACGCGATCGTCAAGGTCGAGGAAAAGCGCCGCCGTCCCGGCCTGAACGTCGAAGTCGAGCAGACACACCCCTCGCGCCTCGCCCGCCGTCCCGGCATCACCGGCAGCGAGCAGGCAGCCGGCCTGCACCGCCAGCGTCGTGGCCCCGGCCCCGCCGCCGGCCTTGAGGAAGGCGACGACCCGGCCGCGGCGTTCCTGCGCCCCCGCCATGCCGGTGCCGGCGGCGCGGGCGCGCACCAGGGCGCCGTGCAGATCGGAGGCGCGGAGCGGGTGCAGCACGACATCGACCATGCCGAGGTGGAACAGGCGCCGCATCGTCGCCGCGCACGTCGTTGCCGGTGCCGCCACGATCACCGGCACCGCGGCAAGAGGGCCGGCGCGCAGGCGCTGCACCACGGTCATGGCCCCGACATCGTCGGGATCGAGATCGAGCAGCACGGCATCCACCTCCGGCGGCGGCGCATCCGTGAAGGCCGGGCTGGGAGCACCGACCCACGCCTCGCAGCGCACACCGTCGAGGGTCGCGGCAGCTTCGTGCACCGCTTGGCATGCCGGCTCCGAGCTCATGACGGCCAGCAGAAAGAGCGGCTTGCCCGCCGCCGGCGTAGCGTCCACCGCACCGTTCTGCCGGATCACGCCGGTCTCCTCCCTCGCCCGCCGCCGCCCGTCCGTCATGTGCTGCGCCCGTCCTCGACCGTCATGGCAGCGCGAAAATCCGGCAGAGAGATGTCGGGCAGGGCGAGAAACCTGAGCGCGAGAAACCGCACCCGCACATCGCGCAGGCGCACCGTCACGACGGGATCGATGTCGGGGCCGTCCGGGTTGCCAGCCAGACCAAGCCCGACGTGGCGGTACTCGACGACGACATTGGCCGCCGTCAGCCCGGGATGGATCGCGCGCATGACCGCCGTGATGCGCGCAAAGGCCGCCGGATCGAGCGCGGCCGCATCGAGCGCCTCCGGCGCCGGGCCACAGCCCGCGGTCGTACACACCACCGGGTTCGGCGCCACCGCTTCGACCGCAACAGGGGTTCCGGGATTGGCCGCCGCCAGCCCGTCGAAGGCACGCAGCGAGCGCGCCGCCAGATCGTTGACGGCCGCAGCCCGAGCCCCGGCCGCCGTAGCCGCGGCGGCCATGTTCCAGCTCCACAAGATCCGGGCAAAGTCGACGATGCCGAGGACAAGGGTCAGAAACACCACGACCACGACCGCGAATTCGACCGAGGTGGTCCCGGCAACGCCGGGGCGGGCGAACGACCTGCCTTGTGCGATCCATCGATTCATTCGCTTCAGATCCCCATGTGCACGGTGCGGTAGACAACCGAAAATCGCAGTTCGGGGCCGAGCCCGAACGCTCGCGCCAGAGTGAACCGGAACGGAACCGATGCCGTTACCGCGATACCGGGCACCAGGACCGCGCCGTCGTGGGCGCCGGCCCGGACACCGCCGTCGCTCTGTGCACAGCGCACGGTCACGGTAATGCCGGTGGCGGCGGCACTCGGCTG
Source organism: Alphaproteobacteria bacterium (assembly GCA_003693905.1). GTDB lineage: Bacteria > Pseudomonadota > Alphaproteobacteria > Kiloniellales > J153 > J153. The sequence goes on along the minus strand of RFLL01000327.1, from coordinate 1,211 downwards.
CGCGGCGCGCCAGGTGGCGACAATGCCCTCGCGTGCCGGATCGCCGTCGATGCGCCCGGTCATCGCCAGCCGCCGGGCCGCGGCCAGGACCGGGGCATTCTCATTCAACGTCTGCGTCGTACAGTCGATGGCCAGCCCCGCCGGCCCGCCGTCGACCCGGGCCAGATAGCGGGCGGCACTACGGACACCTTTGGCGACGGCGTGATAGTCGGCGACGAGGCGTCCGAAATCGACGATCAGCGCCAGCAGCCCCAGCAGAACCGGCAGCATCAGCACCAGTTCGACCGCCGCCGTGCCGCGGCATCCAGCATGTCGACGAGGATCACGACGTCGATGAGGAAAGGAGAATGGACGGACCCGGACCGGTGCCACCGCGCCTACTCCCTCAGAACCACGCGGTCGCGACGACGCAGCGCCGGCACGCCGTCGATCGCGGCTGCGGGGACGATTTCGAGGTAGAGGTGATCAGCGGCAAGTTCGCCCGCCGCCTCGCTCAGGAACAGATTGACCACGGGATCGTGCCCGGCGAGCGGCACCCCGCCCCGCTCCAGCGCAACCACGCCCGAGGCGGCCGCCGCATTGCAGTTGACGACGACGGCACCGAGCAGGCGTCGGTCCGGTCGACGGGCCGGATCGAAGGGCGGTTGCGGAAGTGCCACCCCGGCAGCAAAGCATTGCGCCCGCCCCAGCCGCGGCGGGTGATCCGTCGTCGCCTCCCAGCGGTAGACTTCCCAGCGGCTGAGCCGTCCGTCGCCGTCGCGATCGACCGTGGCGTCGTCGCCCAGGCGACAGCTGTTGGACGCACAGACGTTGAACCCGGCGCCGGGGAAGGCCACGTCGGGGTGATGGAAGGCGAGGTAGGTTTCCAGATCCCACTGCCCGGTTCCCAGGGCCGTACCCGGTGCAAGGTCGGAGCCCGCCGGCGGAACGGCGATGCAGTTGTGCGGCGGTGCGCTACCGTCGGCGGCCGGATAGGCGCAAGTGTCGCGCGGGTAGCCCATGTGATCGAGCGGCGCGGTCCCGTTCGGCGGATGCCGCCCGGGGCCCAGATACGGGTTCTGCGCCACCGTCAGCGACCCGCCGCCCTCGGGATCGAAAGTGCAGGCATCGAGGGGGGTGCTTTGCGGCACCAGTCCGCTCAGAAAATTCGGCGCCGGCTGATAGTCGGGGTCATCATCGAAGCCGCCCGCGCCGGGATAGACGTCCAGGCG
>RFLL01000326.1 GCA_003693905.1 Alphaproteobacteria bacterium | reverse complement strand
GGGGATACCACATCATCATCTGCACACTTTGGTTGGTGGTGGCTGATCGTGAGGGTTTGCAGCATGAGGATTGCGCAAGTCGCTCCCTTGATCGAAAGCGTTCCGCCAAAGCTGTACGGGGGGACCGAACGTATCGTTTCATACTTGACCGAAGAACTCGTTCGTCAGGGTCACGACGTTACGCTCTTTGCCAGCGGCGATTCCGTAACCGCGGCCGAACTGGTGCCGTGCTGCGAGACGGCGATCCGGCTCGATCCCGTTTTCAACGATCCTCTGCCGCACCATCTGATGATGGTGGACAAGGTGCGCCGTATGGCCCACCGCTTCGACGTCATCCACTTCCACGTCGATCTGATCCACATTCCGCTGATCCGGGACATGGCCGCCGCCACCGTAACCACGTTGCACGGGCGTCTCGATCTTGCCGACCTGCAAGGGTTCTATCGTCATTTCGATGATGTCCCGCTGGTTTCGATTTCCAACCATCAACGTCGCCCGATGCCGCCCGTACACTGGGCCGGAACCGTTTATCACGGCCTGCCGAAAGATCTTTACCGGCCGACCCTGAAGCGCACCGACGGCTATCTCGCCTTTCTCGGGCGCATCTGCCCGGAAAAGCGGCCCGACCGGGCGATCGAGATTGCCAAACGCACCGGAATCCGGCTTAAAATCGCGGCCAAGGTCGATGCGGTCGATCGGCCCTATTTCGAGTCGCGGATCAGGCCGCTGCTCGACCATCCGCTGATCGACTTCATCGGGGAAATCGGCGAAAGCGACAAGGAAGCGTTTCTCGGCAATGCGCGCGCGCTTCTGTTCCCGATCGACTGGCCGGAGCCGTTCGGCCTGGTCATGATCGAGGCCATGGCCTGCGGAACGCCGGTCATTGCCTGGCCTTGCGGTTCGGTGCCGGAGGTGGTGGCCCCCGGCCTTACCGGCTTCGTCGTCGACAGCCTGGATGCGGCGGTGCGTGCCGTGCACGCCGCCGGCGCGCTCGACCGGGCCCGTGTGCGCCGTTGCTTTGAAACCCGATTTTCGGTCGAACGCATGGGCGCGGACTATGTGGCGATCTACCGCCGGCTGCTGGCCCGGAAGAAGGCGGCGTTCCGGCGTGCGCCCGTACTTGGTCCGCTGTCGCAGGGCCAGGCCACGGCCGACCAACCGACGGCCGCATGACAAGGCCGAAGGCATGAACGAAACCGGTGCTACCGACGGCGCGGTCGCGCAACGGGTGGCCAATCAGGCGGTTCAGTTCTATATCCCCGCCACCACCTCGCTGCTCGAACGCCGGCCGCGCACGCTCAAGCACGGCAATACCTTTGCCGTGCTTGATCACTACGGCGACATCATCGCCGGCGAGGGCAGCCCGGAAGGGTTGTTCCACGATGACACGCGCCATCTGTCGCGGCTGGAACTGCGGATCAACGATCGCCGCCCGCTGCTGCTGAGTTCGACCATTCAGGACAACAATGTCGTCCTCACCGTCGATCTCACCAACCCGGATTTCTTCGTCGACGGGCACCTGAGGCTGGAGCGCGACACGCTGCATATCGTGCGTTCCAAGTTCCTGTGGCAGGGGGCCTGCTACGAGCGCCTTGCCGTGCACAATTTCGACACGCGCGGGCACCGGTTGCGTCTGGGGCTGATCTTTGCGGCCGATTTTGCCGATCTGTTCGAAGTCCGCGGGCACACGCGCCCGCGCCGCGGGCGCCACTGGATCGAGGTGCAATCGCCCGATACGGTCGTGCTGCACTATCAGGGGCTCGATCGTATCGAACGACGCACGACGTTGCGCTTTGCACCGGACCCGGTCGCACTCGACGAGGAGGCGGCCGCATTCGAGCTGGATCTGAAGCCCGGCCAGCGCAGCGCCGTCTTCGTCACCATCAACTGCACCCGCAGGCAGGTTCTGCCGCCGCGCAAAACCTTCTTCGTCAGCCTCAAGGAAGCCCGGCGCGCCTTGCGTGCCGCGACCTCCGGTGCGGCCTCGGTGGAGACCTCGAACCAGATCTTCAACGAAATCCTGTGCCGGGCGATGGCCGATCTCTACATGCTGATCGCCGAAACCCCGCAAGGGCCGTATCCGTATGCCGGCATTCCCTGGTTCAGTACCGCCTTCGGTCGCGATGGCATCATCGCCGCCATCGAGATGCTGTGGATCGACCCCGGCATCGCCAAGGGGGTGCTGCGCTTCCTGGCCACCCATCAGGCGCGCACGGAAAACCCGGCCAGCGACGCCGAACCGGGCAAGATCCTGCACGAGATGCGCCGCGGCGAGATGGCCCGCCTCGGCGAGGTGCCGTTTGCACAGTACTACGGTGCAGTGGACAGCACGCCGCTGTTTGTCCTTCTTGCCGGCCTTTACTACGAGCGCACCGGCGATCTGGAGACGATCCGCGCCTTGTGGCCGCACATCGAAGCGGCGCTCGCGTGGATCGACACCTGCGGTGATCTCGATGGCGACGGGTTCGTCGAATACCGGCGCAAGAGCGACCTTGGCCTGATTAATCAGGGATGGAAGGATTCCCACGATTCCGTCTTCCATGCCGACGGGCGCCTGGCCGAAGGGCCGATCGCGCTGTGCGAGGTGCAGGGCTATGTCTATGCCGCCAAGCGCCACGCTGCCCGGCTGGCGCGTGTGCTCGGCCTGCCGGCCTCGGCGACGACCCTGGAGCAGCAGGCCGCGAGCCTGAAGGAGCGCTTCGAGGCGGCGTTCTGGTGCGAAGACATCGGCACCTATGCACTCGCCCTCGACGGCGCCAAGAG
>RFLL01000325.1 GCA_003693905.1 Alphaproteobacteria bacterium | reverse complement strand
CGAAGTCCTGACGCCGCTTGCCGTCGATGACGATACTCTCGGTCTTGATGCGATCCGCGAGGTCGGACCCGGCGGCCATTTCTTCGGTGCCGCGCATACTCTGGCGCGTTACGAGAGCGCGTTCTACCAGCCGATGCTGTCCGACTGGCGCAACTTCGAGACCTGGGCCGAAGCCGGCGGTCTCAGCGCGACCGAACGTGCGACGGCAACGTGGAAGGCGCTTCTGGCGGCCTATGAGCCGCCGCCGCTCGCTCCCGACCGGCGCGAGGCGCTGGAGGCGTTCGTCGCCCGGCGCAAGGAGGCCATTGCCCGTGATGCCGCGTAAGAGCGTGCGAGCATGCGCATCGGCTCTGGCCGAGGGATGCGTCGTCGCTATACTGCCGCGGCAGTGATGCGGGAACCGACAGCGGTGGAGGCATGGCGATGATCGTAGTCATTTTCGAGGTGACGCTCGATCCGGGACAGGCACGGCGGTACTTCGACCTGGCAGCGGAGCTGCGTGACGAATTGACGAAGATCGACGGTTTCATCTCGGTCGAACGGTTTCAGAGTCTGAACGACGATAATCGGTACGTGTCGCTGTCGTTCTGGCGCGATCGCGAGGCGGTCGAGGCATGGTATCGCCACCATGCGCATGCGACGGCGCAGGCCGAGGGACGTGCCGGAATCTTTCGCGACTACCGCATCCGGGTGGCCGAAGTGTTCCGTGACTACGACATGGCGCACGGCCGCCCGCAGGCGGCAGGTGCGGCGCAACGCGATTAGACCGCCGCTCTCGATGGCAAGCTACGACACGGTGGCGGCCGGTCTTGCGGACGTCGGTCTGAGGGCACGCGGCGGGTTTCATCCGCTCCCCGAGGATCGCGTGCCGCCATTGCCCGACGGGCGCCCGGCGGCGACGCTGATCCTGGTCGGCAACGTCGGGCCGGACATGTGGCGGACCTTTGCCGCGGCGCCAGAGAACGAGGACGGGGGCTCCGATGCTCTCGATCGCTGGACGGCCCGGATCCTGGACGATCTGGCTGCACGCTGGGGGGCGATGGCACTGTATCCGTTCGGCGGGCCGCCCTACCGACCGTTCATCGCCTGGGCCAAGCGCGCCGAGCCGGTCGCCGAATCGCCCTTGGGCATCCTGATTCACCCCGATTACGGTCTGTGGCACGCCTACCGCGGGGCGCTGGCCTTTGCCGCCCCGATCGCGTTGCCGGCGCGTGCGGCACGGCCGCGGCCGTGCGATACCTGCACCGCGCGCCCCTGTCTTGCGGCCTGCCCGGTCGGTGCGTTCCGCGCGACGGGCTATGACGTGGCGGCGTGCGTCAACCATCTGGTGAACCGCGCGGGGGTAGAGTGCATGGAGGGTGGATGTCTTGCGCGGCGCGCCTGTCCGGTCGGCCGGCGCCATGTTTACGAAGGCGCGCAGGCGCGCTTTCATATGGCGGCTTTCTTGCGCGCGCGGCGCGAACAACAAGGGCGACGAGGACGATAGAGAGAAGCATGAGCAGGACGGTCATTCTGGTCGAACATCCGACCGGCGGGCGCGACGATCGCGCTTCGGCCCTGCTTGAACGGTGGGGTTACCGCCTGCACTGGGTATGTCCGTACCATGGCGACTCCTTGCCCGATCCAAAGGGCGAAGCGGTGGCGGCCATCGTCTACGGCGGTGCCGAAAGCGCCAACGACGACCGGGAGAAGCCCTATCTGCGCACCGAGCTCGACTGGATCGAACGCTGGCTGGACACCGGAAAGCCCTATCTGGGCCTGTGCCTGGGCGCGCAGATGCTGGCCCGGGTGCTCGGCGCCCGGGTGCGCCCGCATCCCCAGGGTCACTACGAAATCGGCTACGTGCCGATCCGTCCGACGCCGCAGGCCAACGGGTTCCTGCACGGGCTTGAGCGTGTTTATCACTGGCACACGGAAGGCTTCGACATGCCGACCGGGGCCGAACGTCTGGCCGAAGGCGAGATTTTTCCGAACCAGGCCTTCCGGTACGGTGCGGCCGCTTACGGTCTGCAATTCCATCCCGAAGTGACGCGGGCGATGATGACGCGCTGGATGGATTCGGCCGCCCACATGCTCGATAATCCCAACGCCCATCCGCGCGAACGGCAACTGGCCGATGCCGCCGTACATGAACCGGCGATGGCGCGGTGGCTGGAACGCTTTCTGCGTGCGTGGCTGGCACGACCCTGAGCCCGAACTGCTTTTCCCTCTGAAAATGCGCCCGGGAAAATACTTCCGGGCGGGTCGCACGGGCCCGCGCGCAGGGACGGATCTTGGCCCCATCAGTGGACGGGAACTGGCCCTGTTCAAAGCCCGGTCTGCGGTTAGAATTTATTTAACCAAGAATGAATTTTCGGCCGCAAAAGGGCCGGGCGCGTCCGTAGGCTCTTCCGGAAAAGGAGATCGACGCGACAATCAAGAAACTCCGCACATAATGTCATGGCCAAGGGAGGCGAAGGATGAAAACGTTTCTGAAAGGTCTGGTCGTCGCAACGTGTCTTGCGGTGCTGGGGGCCGGGGCCGCCCAGGCGCAGAAGGAAGTCACGATCGGCTATCAGCTCATCTACAACCCGTGGAAGGTGGCCATCGTCAACGGTGATTTCGAGAAGGCGACCGGCTACAAGATCAACTGGCGCAAGTTCGATTCCGGGGCCAAGGTGATCAATGCCATGGCCTCCGGCGATGTCAGCCTGTCGCTGGCCGGCTCGAGCCCGATTGCGGCCGCGGTGAGCCGGGGTCTCGATCTGGAGCTGGTGTGGATTGTCGAAGACATCGCCTCCGCCGAAGCGATGGTCGTGCGCAACGGCTCCGGCATCATCGCCCCCCAGGATCTGAGGGGGAAGAAGATCGGCGTGCCGTTCGCCTCGACGACGCATTTCCACCTGCTCTTTGCGCTCGAGCAGTTCGGCATCGACCCGAGCGAGGTCACGATCCTCAACATGCAACCGCCGCAGATCGCCGCCGCCTGGGAACGCGGCGACATCGACGCCGCCTTCGTGTGGGATCCGGCGCTGGGGCAGATCAAGAAGACGGGCAAGGTACTGATCACGTCCGGCCTTCTGTCGAGCTGGGGCAAGGCGACCTTCGACGGCATGCTGGCGAGCAAGGAGTTCGCCGCCGACAATCCGGACTTCATGTGCAAGTTCATCAAGACCATCGCCGCCGCCGACGAGGCCTATCGCAGCAACCCCGGGGCCTGGACTCCGGATTCGGAGCCGGTGCAGGCGATCGTCAAGCTGATCGGCGGCAACCCGGCCGATGTGCCGAAGGTTCTGGCGCTGTATGATTTCCCGACTTTGGAGGAGCAGGCCTCGCCGCGGTGGCTGGGCGGCGGCAAGGATGGCGTGGCGGCGAAGGCACTGGCCGCCACCTCGCAGTTCCTGCTGGAGCAGGGCAAGCTGGACGAGGTCAAGCCCGACTACAGCGTCTACGT
>RFLL01000324.1 GCA_003693905.1 Alphaproteobacteria bacterium | reverse complement strand
CCGGGAGGGGCGTGGCGACGGGCTTGACCGGGGGCGGTGGGGCCTCGGGCGCAAGCGGTGTGGGCAGCGGCGATCGGGCGCGCGATGCCTTTTCCGGGAGCTTTTCCACGACCTTCTCCGCGACCTTTTCCGGAATCGGCGTGCGTGCAAGTGCCGGGGCCGGGCGTTCGAGGTACGGACGCAGAGCCCCCTCCTCGTACACCAGGCGCACCGAGCGGGCGCGGGCACGGAAATCGAAGCGATCCAGGCGGTGGTCGCGGGACAGGCTGGCCCCGCTCTTGAAGGTGAGACCGGTTCCCTGACAGCCGAACCCGTCGTAAAGACTCACCGTCACGTCGTGGCGCACGGCACCATAGCGCTCGTCCATGTCGGCCGGCATCAGCAGTACCGCGCGATCGGCGTTGTTGAACTGCACCACGACTTCGGGCATCGAGTCTTCGCTGCGCCAGGCCCCTGACAGATCGACGCAGCGCGCCGCCTGCGGCGGGACGGCGACGGGGACGAACATGCGGTTGTAGAGGGTCTTGTAGATCGGATTGGCACAGCGCACCCCGACGGTGCGGCGGCGCTCCATCAGCAGCAGACCCGGCGGCGGGCCGAGGTCGCGCTGATAGACGATGAGCGAGGCAAAGGTCTCGGGCGGCTTGCCGCGACCGTCGGCTGTGGGGCTCGGCGGCACGTGCCCGGGCGGCACAGGGGCGAAGGCGGCCGTGGCCCCCAGCCACTTCAGGTCCGGGCGCATGGCGCTGCCGATGTCGGGGGCACACCCGGCATCACGGGTTCTGAAAAAGGGCTGCGGGAACAGGATGACCCCGACCTGCGCCCCCGGTGCCACCTCGGCCACTGCTCCGCCGAGAGCGGTCGGAATCTGCGGGATGTAGAGATAGGGCTGTCCGTCCGGCAGCTCCCACGTCGTCGTGCCGCTGCCGTCCGCCGTTCCGGCGGCGATGACCTGCCGCGGGGCCGGCGTCGCCGTGATCGACCCGGCCGCAACCGGTGCACCTGCCATCGCCGCCGTCAGCGCGGCGGCCGTCATCGCTGCGCGCATGAAGGCGCCCGGCACATGCCGCGGCCCCCGTGCCGGCCCCTGTACCGGCGTCGTTGCCATCATGTGTGAAACCTGCCGTCCCCGGTCCGTCATCTCCCTGCGGCCGACACCATAGCAGGGCGATTCCTTTTCACCAATCGGCAACCGGGCCATCGGCTCTGCCGGGCGTCTTTCGTTCGGACGGCACCGGAGAGCGAGTCCGCACGAGCGGAATTTGCGCCGGCATCCTTTGCGTTTGCGGCCTTCGTGTGCTTTGCCGGGGGTGTGGACTGCGATAGGGTGACCCTTTCCGTGCGGACACGAGGGAGCCGGCGTTGCCGATGATGAGTGAATCCACCCCGGACCGATCCGCCCCGCAGTGGCTGCGGCCGGTGGTCGATTACGCACCGCTGGCGGTGTTTCTGATCACGTATCTGAGCGCGGGCCTGTACGCGGCGACGGCGGCCCTGGTGACGGCGAGCGTAATCGCACTGGCGCTGTCTTTCGCGGTTGTCCGACGGGTGCCGTGGATGCCGGTCGTCACCGCCGTCGTGGTCGCCGTCTTCGGCGGCCTGACCCTGTGGCTCAACGACGACACCTTCATCAAGATGAAGCCGACCATTGCTCAGGGCGCGATCGCGGCGGTGCTACTGGGCGGGCTGGCCACGGGCCGGGCCCTGCTGAAGCCGGTAATGGGGCGGGCCTGGGCGATGGACGATGCCGGCTGGCGCCGGCTGACGTTTCGGTACGCGCTGTTCTTTGCCGCGATGGCAGTCCTGAACGAGATCGTCTGGCGCACTCAGACGACCGACGTGTGGGTGGCCTTCAAGGTCTTCGGCCTGCTGGGGCTGACGTTTCTGTTTTCGCTCGCCCAGATCCCCCTGATGACCCGCCACCGGGTATCCGAGACGGGCGATCAGGCATGATCCGGTGCGCGGTGCACCTCGTCAGGGGGCACCTCGTCGGAAGTAACGGGTGAACGACCTCAGGCACGTGCGGTGGCAGTACCGTGGCCGTGCGTGGTGCGCCGGCGCTCGTCGCAGCCGGTCATCGGTGCCCGCGGACGCACGAACAGGCGCGCAAGGGCCAGGCCGAGATCGACCAGCGGCGCGAAGGGATAACGCCGGTAGGTCGCTTCGAAGCTCGTGGTGGTCTTTTCCTTCGTCTTCTTCGTCATCGTTCTCACTCTGCGTTCGTTTGCATATGTTGCATTGCACAATCAAAATATAGTCATGAATTGTAGGATGTTAAAGAGATATATTTTGCAGTGCAGCTATGCGCCGGTGCGATGGGTCCGGGGCACAGGACGGGGCCGCGGACGCAAGGGCGCAGGCATGGCGCCGGCCGGAGGAAGCGTTCAATGCGCCAGAACGTGGCGCATGGTGGTGCCGATTTCCGCCACCGAAGAAGCGATATGGACGCCGGCTTCGCGCAGGGCCGCGATCTTTTCCGCGGCGGTGCCGCCGCCGACGACATTCAGCGTTCCGGCATGACCCATCCGCCGCCCGCGTGGCGCGTGAACCCCGGCAACGAAGGCCACGATCGGCTTGTCCGGCTTGCGCGCGGCGATGAAGGCGGCGGCTTCCTCTTCCGCGGTGCCGCCGATCTCGCCGAGGAGGACGATGCCCCGGGTTTCGTCGTCGGCCAGGAACAACTCGAGGCAGGCGACGAAGTCCATGCCGCCGACCGGGTCGCCGCCGATGCCGACGACGGTCGATTGGCCGAGCCGCGCGGCGGTGGTCTGATCCACCGCTTCGTAGGTCAGGGTGGCCGAACGCGAGACGATGCCGATGCGCCCCGGAACCAGCGTCTGGGTCGGCATCAGGCCGATCTTGCAGCGCTCGGGCACGATCAGGCCGGGCGAATTGGGGCCGATCAGCCGGGTCTGCGAATCGGCAAGGCGCCGGCGTACCCGCACCATGTCGAGAACCGGCACGCGCTCGGTCACGCACACGACCAGCGACACGCCGGCGTCGATGGCCTCGATCATGGCGGCGGCGGCGTTGCGCGGCGGCACGAACACCAGGCTGGCCTCGGCCCCGGTCTCGCGCACCGCCTCGGCGACGGTGTCGAACACCGGCAGGTAGAGATGCCGGGTTCCCCCCTTGCCGGGGGTGACGCCGGCAACGATGCGGGTACCGTAGGCGATCATCTGCTCGCAGTGGAACGTGGCCTGGCGGCCGGTCATGCCCTGGCAGATGACCTTGGTATCGCGGTCGATCAGGATCGCCATCAGGCCCTCCCTCCTGCGCTCGTGGCGGCACGTGCCGTGGCCACGACGTGGGCGACGGCTTCGTCGATGTCGTCGGCGAAGAGGGCGTGGATGCCCTGGCTGGTCAGAGTCTTGCGCGCAAGATCGCGGTTGGTTCCGGCGGCGCGCACGACCAGCGGCACGTTCAGGCCATGGGTGCGCACCGCGGCGGCGATGCCTTCGGCCATGGTGTCGCAGCGCAAAATGCCGCCACCGTACATGTTGACCAGAATCGCGCGTACCTGCGGATTGCGCAGGATCATGGCGAAGCCGTCGGCGACCTGCTGACGGGTTGCCACCGGGCGCACATCCATGAAGTCGGCCGGCGCGCCGCCGCTGTCCACGATCAGGTCGAGAGTGGCCAGCGCCAGTCCGGCGCCGTTGACCATGCAACCGATATCGCCCTCCATACGGACGTAGTTGATCTCGCAGCGGGCGGCTTCCAGCTCGTCGGGGTCGATCTCGCGCGTATCGCACAGGGCCGCGATCTCCGGGTGCCGGAACAGGGCGTTGTCGTCGAAGCCCATCTTGACGTCGAGCGCCAGCACGTCGCTGCTTCCGGGGCCGTCTTCGACGACGGCCAGCGGGTTGAGCTCGATCAGGCTGGCGTCGAGTTCGACGAAGGCACGGTAGAGCCCGGCCATGGTCCGGGCGCACGCCGCGGTGGTGGAGTCGTCGAGGCCAAGCCCGGCCGCGAAGGCGCGCGCCTCGGCTTCCGCCAGACCGGCGAGCGGATCGACGATCAGCTTGTGCAGCGCGTCTGGATCGTGGGCCGCGCGGCTTTCGATGTCCTCGCCGCCGGGTGCCGCGCCGAGGAAGGCCACCCGGCCGGTGCTGCGAT